>JAZDPM010000105.1:0-4656 GCA_043797725.1 Chloroflexota bacterium | reverse complement strand
TCCCGGGATCCGGGTGGACACGGCCGTCGAGGCCGGCGAGCGAGTCCCGTCGGAGTACGACCCGCTCATCGCGAAGCTGATCGCCCACGCGGAGGACCGACCGGCCGCGATCGCCCGCCTGCGCCGGGCCCTCGGCGAGGCAGAGGTCGGTGGCATCCAGACCACGCTGCCCTTTCACCGCGCGATGCTGGCCGAGCCGGGGTTCGTCGATGCATCGGCGCTGGCCACCACCTGGGTCGACAGCCACTGGGACGGTCCCAGGGCGCGGGCTGCGGCCGTCCGGGTCGCAGCCCTCGCTGCCGGGCTCGCCGTCCTCGGCGGCGACTCACCGTCCGGGGGAGACAGGGTGCCGTCCGGCCCCGACGTCATCGGCCAGCGGGGCGCCGACGGATCGGCCCGGGCGTGGCGGGCGGGCGGGCGCGCCCTCTCCGTTGACCGGTGGCCGTCATGAGTGGACGGCGACCGCGCCCACCCACGATGATCGCCGGCCCTACGGACGCCGGAGAACCGGCCGCCACGACACCGCTCATGGACCCGCGCGCGGTGCGGATCGGCGTCGCCGCAACTACCCGTCTCGAGGGCGACCCGGCCTTCAGCCTGGCGCCGTCGCCCGATCCCGGTCTCCGGTCCGCCCCGGCCGAGGCGCCAGCAGGGGAACCCACGGCCCCGCCCGGGGGACAGGACCTCCTGGTGGACGGGGTTCCGATCCGGCTCCGGCTCCATCGCTTCGACGGCGTCCGGGCCAGGCTCGAGGAGGAGGGCCCTGACGGCACGGATAGCACGGCCGTTCTATTTGGAGCCGTCACCCTTGATCGGCGACGGGGAACCGAGGTCCGCGAGGTGGTCGTGGGAGGCTGGCGGATCGAGGTCGAGGTAGAGTCCGAGCGTCGGGCGGTGCTCCGGGAGAGGGCCCTGCGCGGGGCGAGCGCGGCCTCGCAGGGCGGGCCCGTGGAGGTTCGGGCGATCTTTCCCGGCCGCGTCGTCGCCGTCTCGGTTGGCCCCGGGGACGACGTCGAGGCCGGGCAGCACATCCTCGTCGTGGAGGCGATGAAGATGCAGAACGAGCTGCGCGCCCCCCGCGAGGGGACCGTGGAGCGGATGGGGGTGGCAGTGGGCGATACGATCGAGGTCGGCGACCTCCTCGTCGTCATCCGCTGACCAGCCGGGAGCCCTGCATGGCCGACGATCCGCAACCCACCACCTCGCCCTCGCCCTCGCCCTCGCCCGCGCCCTCGGCCTCGCCCGACCCGGGCCGCGAGGCGTGGCGCGCCGGCGCCCGGGCGAAGGCGGTTGCGGCGACCCCGGAACGGCGCGCCGCGTTCCGGACGTCGTCGGACGTCGAGATCGCCGACCTCTACGCCCCCGCGGACGTCGCGGGTCTCGACGAGGAGCGCGACCTCGGCCGGCCGGGGGATTACCCGTTCACCCGCGGCGTCCAGCCGACGATGTATCGGGGCCGCTTCTGGACGATGCGCCAGTACGCGGGCTTCGCGACCGCCGCCGAGACGAACGAGCGATTCCGCTACCTGCTCGCCCAGGGCCAGACGGGGCTCTCGGTCGCCTTCGACCTGCCGACCCAGATGGGCTACGACAGCGACGCGCCCGAGGCGGAGGGCGAGGTGGGCCGGGTCGGCGTCCCGGTCTGCTCACTGGCCGACATGGAGGTCCTGTTCGACCGGATCCCGCTCGGCGACGTGAGCACGTCCATGACGATCAACGCCACCGCGGCGGTCCTCCTGGCCCTCTACGTCGCCGCCGCCGAACGGCAGGGCGTGCCCCGGGCCGGGGTCTCCGGGACCACCCAGAACGACATCCTGAAGGAGTACATCGCCCGCGGCACGTACATCTACCCGCCGCGGCCGTCGATGCGCCTCGTGACCGACGTCTTCGAGTTCTGCGCCCGCGAGCTGCCCCGCTGGAACACGATCAGCATCAGCGGGTACCACATGCGCGAAGCGGGGGCGACCGCGGCCCAGGAGCTCGCCTTCACGATGGCCGACGCCATCGCCTACGTCGAGGCGGCCGTCTCCCGCGGGCTGGACGTGGACGCCTTCGCCGGCCGGCTCTCGTTCTTCTTCGCTGCCTGGAGCGAGCTCTTCGAGGAGGTCGCCAAGTTCCGGGCGGCCCGGCGGCTGTGGGCCCGGATCATGAAGGAGCGCTTCGGGGCCGCCGATCCCCGCTCCATGATGTGCCGCTTCCACGTCCAGACCGCCGGCAGCTCGCTGACGGCCCAGTCGATCGACAACAACGTCGTCCGGACCACGGTGCAGGCGCTGGCGGCCGTCCTCGGCGGAGCCCAGAGCCTCCACACCAACAGCCGGGACGAGGCCCTTGCCCTGCCGACGGCGGAGGCCGCCCGCCTCGCCCTCCGGACGCAGCAGATCCTGGCCCACGAATCCGGGGTGACCGAGACGCCCGACCCGCTCGGCGGCAGCTATTACGTGGAGACGCTGACCAACGAGCTGGAGGCTCGCGCCAGGGGCCTCCTCGACGAGATCGACGCCATGGGCGGCACGCTGGCGGCAATCGAGGGCGGCTTCCAGCAACGCCAGATCCAGGAGGCCGCGTACCGCGTCCAGCGGGCGATCGAGAGCGGCGACCAGGTCGTCGTGGGCGTCAACGCCTTCCGCGACGAGGAGCGCCGGACGCCGCCGACGCTCCGGATCGATCCGGACGGCGAGCGCCGCCAGGTAGAGGCCGTCCGTCGGGTGCGGGCGGAGCGCGACGGGGCCACCTGGGCGGCCGCGCTCCGCCGGGTCGACGAGGCGGCGCGGGGCCGGGAGAACGTGATGCCGGTGCTCATCGAGGCGGTGAAGGCCTATGCCACCGTGGGGGAGATCTCGAACGTTCTCCGCGCCGCCTGGGGCGAGCACCGGGAGCTGGTGACCGTGTGACGGTCCGATCGGAGGTGACCAGATGACACCCGCCGCCGTGCCCCCGCACATCCGTGGCGTGGGCCGGGTTCACCATGTCGCCGTCGTCGTGGGGGCGATGGACGCCGCGCTTGGCTTCTACCGGGACGCCCTGGGCCTGGCGCCGGGCCCGGTCGTGCCCATCCCCTCGGACCGGGTGAAGATCGCCTTCCTGTCGGTCGGGGGGGTGAAGATCGAGCTCGTCGAGCCGACGGACGAGACGACCGGCGTGGCCCGCTTCCTCGCCAGCCGCGGCGAGGGCTTCCACCACGTCTGCTTCGAGGTGCCCGACATCTCGGCCGCTCTGACGCGGCTGGGCATCGAGGGCGTGGAGCTGATCGACACGGCACCGCGCCCGGGCGCCGAGGGTCCCGTGGCGTTCCTCCACCCGCGGAGCTGCCACGGCGTCCTCGTCGAGCTCATCGAGGCGCCGGGCGGGCCGGCGTGGGCGTCGCTCTACCCGCACGGGTTCCGGGCACCCGGGGAGTAGCGGGCGCCACGGTGGCGCCAGCGTTCGGGTTGCCCATCGGTCATCGGCTAACCGCGCGCGGCCATTCGGCCCGCGATGCGCGCGGCCAATCGGCCCGCGATGCGCGCGGCCAATCGGCCCGCGATGCGATTCGCCGCGATCCGCGACGTCCTATCCCCGGTAGCCCGCCTCGCGCAGCAGGGACGGGATCTCCATCGGAGACGATGCCACCCGGATGCCGGCGGCCTCGAGGGCGGCGACCTTCTCGGCCGCGGTTCCGCGGCCGCCCGAGATGATCGCCCCGGCATGGCCCATCCGCTTCCCCTCGGGCGCAGTCCGGCCGGCGATGAAGGCGGCCATGGGGACGCCCTGCAGGTGCTCGGCGGCCCACGCGGCGGCCTCCTCCTCGGCGCTCCCGCCGATCTCGCCGATCAGCACGATCGCCGCGGTCTCGGGGTCGGCCGCGAAGAGCTGGAGGACGTCGAGGAAGGTCGTCCCGATGATCGGGTCGCCCCCGATCCCGACGCACGTGCTCTGCCCGATCCCGGCGTCGCTCATCGCCTGGACGGCCTCGTAGGTGAGCGTGCCGGAGCGCGAGACGACGCCGACGCCGCCCTCGCGGTGGACCGAGCCCGGAATGATCCCGACCTTGGCCCGGCCCGGCGACGTGGCGCCCGGGCAGTTGGGTCCGATCAGGCGGGACCCCGCGGCGCGGACGACCTCGACCACGGGGACCATGTCGAGGGTCGGGATCCCCTCGGTGATGCAGAAGATCGTCGAGACGCCCGCTCCGACCGCCTCGAGGATCGAATCCGGGGCTCCGCCGGCGGGCACGAAGATGCAGGAGGTGTTGGCGCCCGTCTCGCGGACGGCCTCCGCGATGGTGTTGAAGACGGGAACCCGGTTGCCCAACGCATGGAGGCCGCCCTTGCCGGGAGTCATTCCGGCCACGATCTGGGTCCCGTACTCGAGCATCTGGCGGGAATGGAACTCGCCCTCGCGCCCGGTGATCCCGTGGACCACGAGCCGCGTGTCGGTGCCGATCAGGATGCTCACCCGGCACCTCCCGCGGCCCGCGCGGCCGCCACTGCCTTCTCCGCCGCCTCGTCGAGCGTGGTCGCCGTCTCGAAGCGAGCTTCCTGGAGAAGGCGCCCGGCCTCCTCGGCGTTCGTCCCGACGATCCGGACGATCATCGGGACGTCGCGCTCCTGGCGGCTGCGCGCCTCGATCAGCCCGCGGGCCACCTCGTCGCCGCGCGTGATGCCGCCGAAGATG
>JAZDPM010000098.1:0-2412 GCA_043797725.1 Chloroflexota bacterium | reverse complement strand
TGATGACTCCTCCCACGCAATACATAACCTGCCGGCAGCTCAGGCTGGCGCGAGGTCGGAATGGAGTGCCGGATCACGATCTCGTTAGGGCCGACCAGCACATCCTTCACGACGAGCCGGAGGATACGCTGGCGATCCTCGACTGCCGCGGTCTCGGCACCCTGGCGGAGCCGGGCGAGGAAGGTCTCCAGGCTCTCGGCCACGGCGAGGAAGCGCTCGCGGTCGATCAGCTGGGCGTCGAGGGCGTCGAGCTGCGTGCGCAGGCTCGACTCGCGGGTCCGCAGCGCGGGCATCCGGGCGCGGAGCTCGTCGAGCGAGAGGAGATCCTCCTGGTAGGCCGCGACGAGACGGCCGGCGGCCGAGCGGACCCGGCGCAGCTCGACCTCGAGGCGACCCCGCTGGGCCGTCGTCGGGTCGGACCCGCGCAGCTCGGCGAGGCGGCGCTCGAGCTCCGCCCGGATCAGGGCAGGATCGGCGAGCAGGGCGGTGACATGCGCCCAGACGAGGGCATCGAGCTCGTCCCCGCGGATCGGCCGAGCGCTGCAGACCGGTCCGTCCGCGTAGCGCCAGCCGTCGGAGCCCAGGCAGCGGTAGTAGTACAGCGTCCGTGCGCTGGTGCGGGTCGAGCTGCGGTAGTAGGCGTAGCCGCAGCGCCCGCAGGACACCAGGCCCCCGAGCAGCGAGGGCACCTTGGTGTTCCGGGCCGCGAAGCGCTTGTTGTCCTCGAGGCGGCGCGCCGCGGCGGCGAACGTCTCCTCGCTCACGATCGCCGGCACCCCGATCTCGATCCACGCCTCGCGCGGGCGGTCGCGGTGGGCGGCCCAGCGGGGCACGGCGCGACCGGCGAGCCGGAGCCGGCGGGTGACCGCCGGGCGGCGGTCCGAGCGCGCCGTCTTGCCGAAGGCGGCCCGGCCCGCGTAGGCGGGGTTGTGCAGCATCCCCCAGACCGTCGAGCGGTCCCAGCGCCGCTTGCCGGTCGCGGTCGGCACCCCCTGGGCCGTGAGCCAGCGGGTCAGCTCGCCGATCGAGAGGCCGTCCTCGACGTAGCGCCGAAAGAGCTCGCGGACGGTCGTCGCCTCGGGCTCGACGACCTCGAAGCGGGCCTCCGCGTGCTCGCTCCGCCGGACGTAGCGGTAGCCGTAGGGGGCGCCGCCCAGGACGTTGACCGAACCCGCTCGTGCGCGATGGAGCTTGCCCCGGCGGGTCCGCTCCCCGATCTGGGCACGCTCGTATTCGGCGATCATGCCTTGGAACTGGACGAGCAGGGCGTCCTCGGGGCGGTCGGACGTGGGACCGTTGAGGAAGCGCACCTCGGTGCCGGCCCGGGCGAACTCCTCGATGAGCAGGGCCTGGTAGGCGTACTTGCGGGCGAGCCGGTCGGGGGCATAGCAGAGGACGAGGTCGACCCCGACCTGCGCGGCGAGGTCACGGAGCCGCTCGAGGGCCGGTCGGACCAAGGTCGCGCCCGAGTAGCCCTCATCCTCGAACACCCACCCGGAAGGAACCTGGAGTCCCTCGCCGGCGGCGTGCTCGAGGAGCGCCGCCGTCTGGCTGACGATCGTCTGCTCGTCGCGCTGGCGGGCAGAGGACACCCGGGCGTAGATCGCGGCCGTCGTCATCGTTTCCTCCTCGGCTCGTGCACGTCACCCGCCGCGCAGGGACGAGCGTCCGATAGGCCTGGGCGAGGGCGAACCCACCCAGGCGGTCGAAGACGTAGTCGAGCTCAACCCGTCGGTCGGCCACCGCGCGGACCCACTCGCGTTCGGCTCAGGAACTCCTCGAGGGCCTGGGCGACGATCGAGCTCAAGGTCTGGCCACTGCCATGGGCGTAGCCGCGCAGCCGAGCGACGAGGCTCTCCGGCAGCCGCACCGTGAACACGGTCATCGGCTCCGGCACCTCGACCACGCCGACGGCCCGCGCCCGTTCGACGTAGCGACGAGCCTGGCGCTCCGAGAGCCCGAAGCGGCGCGCGAGCTCCCGCGTCGCTTCGACGATCGCCACGCCCGCGCCCAAGAGCTCGGCGGCCGCGTTCACCCGGGTTGCTCGCTGGTCGGCCCGTGCCCGGCGTCCATCGGTCATGCCACAGCGATACTACTGTATGTGTCAACATCACCCCCTCCGCGCTCGCGCGGCTGTCCGGCGAATGGCGACCTCGAACTCGAAGTTGCCTATTGCGTGGGAGGAGTCATCTCCCCGCTCCTGGCCAACATCGTGCTCCACGAGCTTGACCGGCAGTGGCGTCCAGGGGCCGACGGGGTTCTCGTCCGCTATGCGGATGACTTCGTGGTCCTGTGCCGCACCCGCGGGCAGGCCGAGGCGGCGCTCGTTCGGGCAGGAGCCATCCTGGCCGAGCTGGGCCTTGAGCTGCACCCGGACAAGACGAAGGTCGTTGACACAGGCGACGGCCGGGA
>JAZDPM010000087.1:0-3899 GCA_043797725.1 Chloroflexota bacterium | reverse complement strand
CGTCCGGCGGTCCATGACGGAGGCCGTTGCGCATTGGCTCGTGAGCCCGCCGTTCAAGTCGGCCCGGCCGTCCCATGCTCGGCTTCGTCATCGTGCTGATCCCCTGCGAGAAGGAATTCGCGATTGGTGGTGCGCGGCGCCTCACCATTCTCGACATCTGTCGCCAAGGCGGTTGCGAGGACTGACCTCCCACGCAGGTCGGGGGATGTCAGACCAACAACCACGGTGGCCCTGGCACCAGGTCCCCGCTACCATCGAAATGAGGGTTCACGGAGGGGGAGTGAGGGTTCAGGGAGGCTAATACATGTCTGATATGGGAATCGGCGTTGCCATTCTCCTGGCATTCTATGCCATTCTCGGCATATCGATGGCCTATTTCGTCCAGAAGAGCGGCAAGCGCTTCATCATCGCTGGCAAGCGGCTGCCACTCCTCGTGGTCGGCACGATGCTCTTTGCCCAGGCGCTCGATGCGAACTCCACGGTGGGTGCGGCAGCGGGCGTTCAGGCCGGCGGGTTCTGGGTGGGATTCGTCTTCCCGCTTGGCCTGGCCCTTTGTCTCCTTATCACCGGGACGTGGTTCGCAAAGCCGCTGAACCGGATGAACCTCCTCACCCTGGCCGACTTCTACTTCCGGCGCTATAGCACGAAGGTCGAAGTCCCGGTCACGGTGATCATGGCCATCAGCTTCATCATCCTGGTCGCCGGCAACCTGGCCGGCTGCGCCTGGATCGTGAAGACGGTCTTCGGCATGGAGTACATCCAGGGGCTCGTTCTGATCACGCTGATCGTCCTGGCCTACACGTTCAGTGGCGGACTGTTCTCCTCGGCGGCCACGGATGTCGTTCAGCTGTATCCAGCCTTGGCCGCGTTCATCATCGCGCCGATCATCCTGCTGGTGACATTCGGGTGGGACTTCTTCGCCACGGCGATTCCGGTCAATTTCGTTGACCTCAGCGGACTGACGAGCGTCGAAGACGGGGCCTTGATCAACTGGGCCGGCATCCTTGCGCTAGCCTTCGGCGACATCGTCGCCCTGGACTTCATGGAGAGGGTCTTCGCGGCCAAGGACCCGAACACAGCGCGGGCTGCCTGCTACTACGGCGCCTTCTTCACGATCATCGCCGGGTTCGGAGCCACCGTCCTGGGTCTGATGGCGTTCGCACTCTACCCGGAGTTGGCGGATCCGCGGGACGCCCTGACCGGCATCGCCATGGACCACGTGCCGTACATTGTCGGCCTGTTCATCGTGGCCGGTGTCGTCGGCGCCGGGCTCTCCACTGCGAACGGCGGGGCGCTAGCTGTGTCGGCGGTATTCGGGCGAAACCTGCTGCACAGGAACATCATCCTGCCGCTCCAGCGCAAGAAGGCCGCGGAGCTCGGAGTTACGCTCGAAGACCTGAACGTCGACTGGCACAAGCTGGACCGCCAGCTGCTCGGCTACGCCCGGTTGATGCTCATCCCGGTGTTCCTGATCTCCTGGTGGCTTGCCATCGTGAGGCCCGAGCCGGGAGTCATGCTCGTCCTGGCGTTCGATGTGGTCTTCGCGGGATGTCTTGTGCCGCTCGTGCTGGGCCTCTTCTGGAGCAAGGCCAACACCAGTGGGGCGATGGCGTCTGTCGTGATTGGCTCCGGCCTCCGCTTGCTGTTCTTCCTGGAGGTTCTGATTGTTGAGCCCGGCCTCGACACGCTGATTCCGCCAGTTGTCTCCTTGGTCGCGATGGTGGCGGTCTCGCTTGCGACCCAGCAGAGGGACGTGCCGAAGCATCACGTGATCTCCGAGTCCCCGGACGACGAGCAGGTCGCGCGAGCCTACGCCTAGCTTCAGGAGTCTGGTGACGACCGGCGCTTCGCCGGGTCGTCACCACCCCGAACCGGGCGGGGCCTCCCGACCGGTTCGGGGATTGATCGAGGGCCCGGCGCGTGGCGCCGGGCCCTCGTCGGTTTGGACAACACCGAGCATCGTCACTCGGGCATCGGGCATCGGTAGCCCGATCCTGGTGCGGGTGACGTCCGGCTTCCCGCGCACACCGAGAGGCCCTCGGGTCACCCCGAGGGCCTCTCTCACGTTTCCGTGATCAGTTCCTTGCGCGCTCCATGGCCGCGGCCCGCCTCGCGGGCCCCGGGATCACGGTCTCGTCCGGCCGGCGATCATCGACAGTCGACGGATCGCCGCGCTCTTCCTCGGACCGCAGCTGCCTCGGCCTAGAGGCCGTGCTTCTTGACGAAGTCGGCGAGGACGCCGTCGAGGTTCGGGGAGCCGATCGTCTGGAGATCGTAGTAGACGCGGGTGTTGGGCTTCTTGATGTTGATGATCCGGGCCAGGTCGATCGGCGTGCCGACGATGACGGAGTCGCAATCGACCGCGTTGACCGTGTCCTCCATGTCCTTCAGCATCTTGCCGCCGTAGCCCTCGGCCGGAAGCATGTCCGTGATGTGCGGGTACAGGGCGAACATGCCGACGAGGCTGCCCTTCAGGAACGGGCGCGGGTCGACGATCTCGGCCGCGCCGTACTTCGTCGCCGCGACCTTCGCAGCGCCGGTCGTCATGTCACCGTGCGTGACAGTGGGGCCGTCCTCGATCACGAGGACGCGCTTGCCCTTGATCAGCGAGGGGTCGTCAACGGTGAGCGGCGAGGCCGCGTCGATGACGGTGGCCTTCGGGGCGACCGCCTCGATGTTCTTGCGAACGACCGCGATGGCCTCGGGCCCGGCGCTGTCGATCTTGTTGATAACGACGACATCGGCCACCCGGAGCGTCACGGCGCCCGGCCAGTAGGTGAGCTCGTGGCCCGGCCGCAGCGGGTCGACCACGGTCACCATCAGGTCCGGCGTGTAGAACGAGAAGTCGTTGTTGCCGCCGTCCCAGAGGACCACGTCGCAGCCGCGCGGGTCGTTCTCGGCCTCGCGCAGGATGGCCTCGTAGTCGACGCCACAGTAGATGACGTTCCCGCGTGCGACGTGCGGCTCGAACTCCTCCATCTCCTCGACGGTGCAGTTGTGCTTGGTCAGATCGGAGATCTCGGCGAACCGCATCGACTTCTGAGCGTTGAGGTCACCGTAGGGCATCGGGTGCCGGATGGCCACGACCTTGAGGCCACGGGCCATCAGGAACTCGATGATCGCCCGCGATGTCTGGCTCTTGCCGGCGCCGGTGCGGACCGCGCCGACGGCGATGACCGGCTTGTTGCTCTTGATCTGGGTGTCGGCGGGGCCGAGCAGGAAGTAGTTCGCGCCAGCTGCCTGGCAGATCGCGCCGAGCGTGAGGACGTGCTGGAAGGGGACGTCGCTGTACGAGAACACGCAGTCGTCGACCTTGAGCTCCGGGATGATCTTCGAGAGATCGGCCTCGGAGTAGACCGGGATGCCCTTCGGGTAGAGGGACCCCGCCAGCTCGGGCGGGTAGATCCGGCCGATGATCCCGGGGATCTGCGTCCCTGCCGTGAACCCGACGACGTTGTAGTCCTCGTTGTCGCGGTAGTACGTGTTGAAGTTGTGGAAGTCACGTCCACCGGAACCGATGATCAGGACGTTCTTCCGTGCCTTCTTGGCCATTGATCGCTTCCTCCTTGCGTTGGCTACGAGCCAGAGTCTCTCGTTTGAGTCAAGCCGGCAGGATCACCCGCCGATTCGGGGTTGACGCTTTCTCTCGGGGCTAGCTCCCCAGGGTGGCCACCATCACGGCCTTGATGGTGTGCGCCCGGTTCTCCGCCTCGTCCCACACGACGGACGCGTCGGACTCGAAGACCTCGTCCGTCACCTCCATCGCCTCGAGACCGAACTTCTGGCCGATCTCCTTGCCGATCGTCGTCCCGGTGTTGTGGAACGACGGCAGGCAGTGGAGGAACTTGGCCCGGGGGTTGCCGGTCTTGCGCATGACGTCGGCGTTGACCTGGTAGGGC
>JAZDPM010000083.1:0-11190 GCA_043797725.1 Chloroflexota bacterium | reverse complement strand
CACCACGGCGGCCTGGGCCTGGTGGAGCTACGTCGGCGCGAGCGTGGCGGTCGTCTTCCTGACCGTCCACCGGGTCGTCATCGCCATCGAGGCGCGCCGCGCCGGCCTCGCCGATCCCGGCGCCGCGATCGCCCTGTCCGGGGCCCGTGGAGCGGCCGCCCGGCGGCCGTCGCCCCTGGACCTGCGCGCTCCCGGTCGCTGACGCCCGGTCGTGGGGTCGCGTGCCCACCCCTCCTGGCTCGTGGCCGCGATGTCGGCCGCGGCGCTCGGCGAGATGGGAAAGGGCGATGTCCGGGAGGCTTTCGACGACCCCGTCGACACGGCGCTGGCGCTCGTCCCGGACTGCGAGTTCAGCCAGGCCGCCCGCTGGGCCGCCGAGGCGAAGCTCCGCGCGCTCGTGACCGGGCGCGACCTCCTGCGTGGGCGCCGCCCGGGCTGACGCGCTCCCCTACCCGCCCCTGGGCTCGCCCGGGGCGCGTACCCGGAGCGTGGCCGACCACGCGACCCGTTCCGCGGGCGCCAGCACGAGCGCCCGGTTGGCCGCGATCGCCGAGGCCAGGTCGTCGTCGGGCGAGGTCGTCGGCTCCAGAGCGTGCTGGACGCACGGTACTTCCGGGAACGGCGGCCAGCCGCCATCGTCGAGCCAGATCCCCAGGTTGGGAGCGATCGGTGCGTACCAGGTGAGCTCGAGGCGGGAGCCGTCGGGCTGGGCGACGGCGGCGACGCCCGGCAGCCGTTCGCCGCGTCCGGCGTCCCAGCTCCCGTAGAGCTCCCGGCCGCCGAACGCCTTGAGCGCCGTCCCGGCCGCGGGATCTCCGACGACGTCGAGCTGGAGCGCCCGGCCATCGGTCCCGGGCGTCTCAGGCCAGCCGGCGCGGCCCGGAACAGGGGCGATCGGCAGGCCCGCCACGTGCGCCACGCTCACCGAGACGAGCCCCTCGACCTCCACCCGGGCTCCCGGCTCGAGGGCGAGGAGGGGATGCATGGACCACAGGACCGGGAGGGCGGCCACGCCGCGGTTCTCGAGCTCGTACTCGGCGACGAGCCGCGGCCCGTCGAGCCGCAGGCGGCGGGTGAAGGCGAACGTCCTGTCGGGTCCGGCCCATGTCGCGTCCAGGCACGATCCTTCGGCCATGACGGTCGCAGCCCGCCCCCACAGGTCGCCGTGGTCGCGGAGGGGAGGTCCGGCCGGGTCTGCCGGATCCGGGCAGGAGGCGACGGTCGGCAGGAGCTCGTCCCAGCCGAACGCGACCCCGCCCGTGAAGCGGGCGTCCCGCCCGGCCCAGCCGGCGGCCGACCCGTCGAGGTCCGCTTCAGGGGGCGTCCCCTGGACGAGCCACTCGCGGCCGGTCCAGCGGTCGACGAGGGAGAGGACACGCGCGCCGAGAGCCGGGCAGATGACGAGCCCCAGGCGGTCGTTGTCGAGCCGGAAGGTGGCAAAAGCCCCGAATGGATCGCCGGTCCGGATCATCGCCGCCCACGGTATGGAGCGCACGGCCATGGCGGCAGGGTGGAACGGCCCCTGTCGGCGGGCGGTCCGGGCCGTGTTCAGCGGGCCAGTGCCCCGGCGACGCGCAGCAGCCGCGTGCGCGCCTCGGCGCCCAGCGGCGCGAGCGACGGGAGGCCCGCGATCCCGAGAACCGCCGCCGGATCCATGATCTCGATGACCGTCCCGCCCGCCACGGCTCGAACGACCACGTTGCAGGGGAGGAGGGCACCGATGGTCGGGTCGGCCTCCATCGCGGCGTGCGCCAGGGGCGGGTTGCAGGCGCCAAGGATGACGTACGGCGGCCCGTCCACGCCGAGGCGGGCCTTCATCGTCGCGGCCACATCGATCTCGGTGAGGACGCCGAAGCCCTCCTCGCGGAGGGCCGCGATCGCCCGCTCGCGCGCGTCGGAGACGGGAATCGGCAGGGTGACGGCGAAGGCGTAGGCCTTCTCGATGACGGGCATCGGGCTTCCTCGGGCGGTGGGTGATGGAGACCCGATCATGCCAGTACTTGCGTGTTCGCGCAAATGATGGTGACCAGCCGTGACGCACGCACCTGCCGGTCGGCCCGTGTCCGTGGCCGCGCCGGTCCGGCAGGATGCGCGCATGGGCGGTCCGTCGAGACGCAGTGCACTCACCGCGACCGTGCCCGCGTGGATCCCGGTCGCCCTGGTCGCCGCGGACGCACTCGTGCCGGCTCTGCGCGTGCCCGTCCTGGTCGCCGTCGCCGCGGTGGCCGGCGTCGCCCTCCTGCGCCGACCGGCGACTCGCCCGACGGGCGCCTGGATCGCCTGGGTCGCCGTCCTGCCGGTGGCCGTCGGGCTGGCGGTCGGCCTGGTGCCGGATCCCGCGGTGGCCGACCCCGGAGCCTGCGACAACCTCCTCGCGTCCCCGGTCGTGCGGCGAGTCATCCAGGCCGCCCTCGTCCTCGGCACGATCGCCGTGATCGCCGTCCGCATGGGCGGCCGGCGCTCGCTCGGGATCGTCCTGCCGCCCGACCGCCGCGTGATCCTCCTGGCGGCGGCGACCCCGGTGCTGGTGCCGATCTTCCTGGTGGCCGGTCCGCTCATGGCGGGACCGTTCTTCGGCGAGGTGGTCCTGGGGCTTCCGTCTGCGGCAGCGCTGCTCCCGGCGGCCGTTCTCGCGGTGGCGAACGCGGCCCTGGAGGAGGCAGCGTATCGCGGGGCCATCCAGCGCTGGGGAGCCGGCGCCCTCGGCCGCGGCGGCGCGATCATCGCCCAGGCGCTGATCTTCGGATCCGCCCACCAGGGTGCCGACATCCTAGCCGGCGGGCCACTCCTCTGGGTCGGGATCGTCGTGGGCGGCCTCGTCGCCGGCCTCGTCGCCGACCGGACGCGCTCGCTCCTCCTCCCGTTCGCTGCCCACGCGGCCGTCGACATCCCCATGGCCCTGGCGCTCACCTGCCGGCTCGCCTGAGCACGGGCCCGATCCCGCGGCCGCCGGCCCGGCGGAGCCTACGGGGCGGGGGTCGCCTACGGGGCGGGGGTAGCCTCGGGTGTCGGGGCGGGTGTCGGCGCGGGTGTCGGCGCGGGGTCCGACGGCGTCGCGTCGGGCGTCGGCGTCGGCTCGCCTCCGGGGGTCGCCTCGGGCGTCGCGGACGACACCGGCGTGGGCTCCAGTGTCGGCCGGTCGGTCGGCTTCGGCGTCGGCTTCGGCGTCGCCGCCGGGACGCAGCCCGAGACACCGCTTCCCGTGGAGCGACCTGCGACGGCCTTCGGGGCCAGGAACTCCTCTGGCGGAAACGCGCCGGGTGGCGGGAAGAGGCGGTCGGCCTGGGCCCGGATCGCCGCGAAGTCGCCGTTGAGGATGTAGCCGCGCGCGTCGAAGCCGGACCAGATCACGCCGCGGCCGGTGACGATCGCGCGGTACGTCCTGGAGCGGTCCACTGCTCGGGCGTACTCCATGAGCGTCGCCACCAGGCTCCGCGGGATGTTTGTCTCCACGGTCTGGCTCATCGCCCGCAGGAAGCCCACCGGATCGCCGAGGAAGCCTCCCCCGACGACTCGATCGCGGATCCCCGAGAGGATCTCCTGCTGGCGCGCCTGGCGCGTGAAGTCGGATTCGCCGGCCGCCTTGCGGACTCGGGCGTACGCGAGCGCCTGGTTGCCGGTGAGCCTGTGGCGACCGGCCGTGATCGAGAACCCCCGGGTGAAGCCGTACTCGTCATAGCTCGGGTCGCAGAACGCGCGGGCGACGTTGACGTCGATGCCACCCAGGGTGTCGACGACGGCCACGAAGCCGCCGAGGTTCACCTGGGCGTAGTAGTCGATCTGGAGACCGGTCATCTGCCCGAACGCCGCCATGAGGACGTCGTGGCCTTCGCCGTTCGAGCCCGGGAAGGTGGCCGGGTTCCGGCGCGCGAAGGACAGCAGCGAGTTGATCTTGCCCGAGAAGACGCCACCCCCGGGGAGCGGCACGTCCACGAGATCGCGGGGGAACGAGAGGAGCGACACGGTCCCGGCGACCGGGTCCAGTGAGGCGACGATCATCGTGTCGGTCAGGTAGGTCCGCCGCCCGACACCGGCGTCGACGCCGAGGACGAGGACGTTGATCCGGGGGACCGCGGGGCTCGGGAACGGGGACGCGGCCGAGTCTGGCGACGCCGTGGCGCCCGGGGCGACGCCGGGTAGCGCGGACGAGCTCGGCCCGACGGCCGGCCGCCAGGCGCCCGAGGAGGCGGCCCCTTCGGCGAACACGACGTTCGCGCTCTCGCGAGCGGCCTGGGTCACGTAGCCGGCGTACACCTGCGACGCGGCCACCAGGACGACGAGGGCGACCACCGGAAGGGAGTCCCGGACGCGGAGCCGGGCCAGCCGCGGGTCGACGAGGGACGAGCCGAGCGCGAGGAGCCGCCAGCCGAGGAGCACCACCTGGAGAACGAGCAGGAGCACGAGGCCGCGATCGTCGAGGAGGAACCCGAGCATGTCGTCGGCGGTGGTGGCCGCGACGAGGCCGGCGCCCATTCCGACGAGAAGGACGAGCGGGAGGCCGAAGACCGCGGCGAGCCGCGTGCGACCCGCGGCGAGGTGGCCAAGGCCCGGCACGAGGGTGGTCAGCAGCGCCGGGAAGTACCGGGCGCGGGCGAGGCCCGGGCGGTCGCCCGAACGTGGCATCGACGAAGGGGCGTCACTCACGGCGCCGAAGCCTACCAGATGCCCGCCGGGCGGCCCACGGGCGGCCCGGATCGTGCCCGCGCCCCGACCGCCAACGAGCACATGCGTTTGACAGGTTCGAGCGCCGGCCCCATGCTTGCTGTTGTTCAGGCGGTGCCTGCGCAGGGTCCGAGCATCCAAGCCACGCTCCCCGCGCCGCGCCGCCACCCGGTCACCCAGGCCTCAGCACTCGCCGGGCGACCACTCATCGCAGGGACCGAGCCCGCACCTACCCGCGGGCCGGCCAGGAAAGGTTCTCACCGGACATGATGTCCAGTCACACTCTCGCGCGGCGGCCCGCCGCGCCCCTCTCTCTCGCCGGGCGAGCCGCGGATGCGCGGCGCCGGCGGCGCCGCCACGCCGGCGATCCGCGCCTTTACTGCGGCACGAACGGCTGCCCCACGATCCTGGACCTCGACCCCCGTACGGGCGTCGCGGCCTGCCCGATCTGCGGCTTCGTGCGCCGGGTCGCCTGACCCAGGCAACCCCCCGCACGGTACGACGGCGGCCCATCAGCGCGTTGGACGGGCCGCCCGAAGGGCACCGGCCGGGAAAGGCGACCGTGGACGGGTCGTGGATAACCGGACCGCTGGTCCCGAATCTCGTGGATAGACCCCCTTGCGGGTCTCGACCTCGGCGGGCGATCATCTGGCCAGCCCGAAGGGGCCGTGATGAACGGACCGCGGTGCCGCTGCAAGGCGGCCGGGCTCCTCGCAAGGGGAGTCGGATCCTCCGCAAGGAGGGTCGGCCCTTCCGCAAGGGAGGCGGCGCGGTTCAACGGTTGCACTGGTGCCGAAAGGTGCCGGACCTGCTCGCAAGAGCGGGAGGTGCTCCGCAAGGAGCGCCACAGCTGCCCGCAAGGGTGGCGAGTCCCCCGCAAGGGGGGCGAGGCGACCGAGTCGGCGGTCCTTTCGGGCGCTTCGCTGCCCGGCGCCCCCCGCCGCGCCCCCCGCCGTGCGCGGCACCCCTCCCACGTGGATTAGACTCGACGGCGACGTGTCCGCGCGCCACCCGGCGCGCCCGTTCCCGACGTCGAGGAGCCCGTGTCCGACGCGCCCCCGCCTGCGCCCGTTGCCACCCTGCCCGCGTCCGCCACGCCAGCCGCGTCCGCGATCCGCCTGGCCGGCCTGCGCTTCGCCTTCCCGGTCCACGGGCAGACCGTCCCGGTGCTCGGGGGAATCGACCTCGAGGTCGGGCGCCGGTCCGTCATCGCCCTCGTCGGGCCGAACGGCTGCGGCAAGAGCACGCTCCTCCGGGTGATCGCCGGGCTGCTGCCTGCCGCGGGTGGCACCGTGGAGGTCGAAGGGCGCCCCGTGAGCGGCCCCGACGCCCGCGTCGGCCTTGTCTTCCAGGAGCCGCGCCTCCTCCCCTGGCGGTCGGCGCTGGCGAACGTGGCGTTCCCGCTGGAGGTCGCCGGCCACCCGCGGGCGCCGCGCGAGGCCCGGGCTCGCGACCTGCTGGGCCTCGTGGGCCTGCGCGACTGGGCCGGGGCTCGACCGGTCGAGCTGTCCGGCGGGATGCGGCAGCGCCTCGCGATCGCCCGCGCGCTCGCGCTCGAGCCGTCCGTCCTGCTGCTCGACGAACCGTTCAGCGCCCTCGACGCCCTCACCCGGGAGCGCTTCAACGTGGAGCTCCTCCGCCTCTGGGAGCGGATCGGCAGCACGATCGTGCTGGTCACCCACAGCATCCCGGAAGCCGTCTTCCTCGCCGATCGGGTGGTCGTCCTCTCCCCGCGACCTGCCACGGTCGCCGCGGACGTTCCCGTGGATCTGTCGCGACCCCGCCGGCTGGCCGACCTGGACGCCGCCGTCCTGTCGCGGACGGCCGCGCGGATCCGGGCCCAGCTCAGCGGCGCCACCGACGACGCGTATGCGGTGGCGACGGGCGAGCTCGCGGGCCACGACGAGCCGGACGCGGTGATCGCGTGACCGCCGCCCGCGGGCGGATCCTTCCCCCGCTCATCGCCTTCGTCGGGTTCCTGGCGACGTGGCAGGCGATCGTCTGGATCGGTGACTACCCGGCGTTCATCCTGCCCGGCCCGTTCCGCGTCACCGAGCGCTTCCTCGCCGGGTGGGCCGAGGGGACGTTCTGGCCGCACCTCGTGACGACGCTCGCGGAGATCGCGGTCGGATTCACGGCGGGGGCGGCGGCCGCGCTGCCGACCGGGTACGTCCTGGCGCGGTCGCGGCTGGCGGACCGGGTGCTCTCGCCGTACCTCGTCGCGGCGCAGGCGGTGCCCATCCTGGCCCTGGCCCCGCTCATCGCCCTCTGGTTCGGGACCGGGCTCCTGGCCCGCTCGATCATCGTGGCCCTCGTCGTCTTCTTTCCGGTGGCGATCAGCGTGATGGTCGCCATCCGGGGCATCGACCGGCGCCTCCTGGAGATGGCCCGGAGCTACCGGGTCACGCGCCGCCAGCGGATCGTCCTCGTGGAGATCCCCGCCGCGCTACCGGGGATCGTGGGGGGTCTGCGGATCGGGATCACCCTGGCGGTGGTGGGCGCGATCGTCGCCGAGTGGACTGGCGGCGAACGAGGCCTTGGCGTCCTCATCAACCTCGCCCGGGGCAGCCTGTTCGACATTCCCCTCCTCTTTGCGACGCTCACCGTGATCGCGCTGCTGGGGATCGCGCTGTACGGATCCGTGCTGCTGGTGGAGCGCCACGTGGCCGCCCGGACCTGACGCTCTTTCCGCGGGAGGCCGGTGCTACGATGAGCGCGCCTTCGGGGCAGGGTGCAATCCCCGACCGGTGGTAGCGCCTCACCGAGGGGCGAGCCCACGAGCGAAGGCCGCCATGGGGCGGCCTCGCAGACCCGACCGTGACCGTTCCCCGGTCGCGCCAGCGGGGCCGACGGTCAGAGTCCGGATGGAAGAAGGCGACGGGTGCGCGCCCGATCTGGGCGTGTTCGCGTGTCGTGTCGCCCCGGGGCCGCATCGCGAGCACGGGAGACAGACGCGTGACCACCTCGACGATCATCCCCCCGACCGCCCGACACAGCCGCCGCCGGCCGGGCCTCCTTCTCGGCGTCCTCGCCGTGGTCGTCACCGCCTGCGGCGGTGGGGCGACGGCCACGCCGGGCGCCCCGACGCCCACCACGCCGGCCACCTCGGGCGCGCCCGCGACGCTCTCCCCCACCCCGGCTGCGCCCATCGAGCTGACCGTCGGTCTCGGCTACATCCCGAGCGTCCAGTTCGCCCAGTTCTACCTCGCCGACCAGGCCGGCTACTACCGCGACGCCGGTCTCGTGGTCACCTTCCAGAACAGGATCGACCCGGAGCTGATCACTCTGGTTGGCCAAGGCGCGGTCGACGTGGGGATCGCCGACGGGACGAGCGTCATCCCGGCTGTGAGCCAGGGGATCCCAGTCCGCTACGTCTTCACGGTCTATGCCGACTTCCCGAGCATCGTCTTCGCCAAGGCCTCCTCGGGGATCACCGGGCCGGCCGACCTCGCCGGGAAGAAGGTGGGCATCCCCGGCAGGTACGGCTCCTCGTGGATCCAGCTCCAGGCGCTGCTCGCTGGCGCGGGCCTCTCCACCGCCGACATCGAGATCGTGGCCTTCCCCGACCACGGGCAGCTGGCGGCGCTGGAGCAGGGCGTGGTCGACGCGGCGACGGGGTTTGTGAACAACGAGCCGATCCGCCTCGAGCTCACCGGAACGCCGGCCGTCGTGCTGGCTCTCCCCACCGACGCCCAGCTGCCCGGCAACGGGCTGATCGCCAGCCAGGCGACGCTGGCCGGTCCGAAGGCGGACGCGGTCCGCGGCTTCATCGCCGCCACGCGCCGCGCGATGGAGGAGATCGCGGCCGACCCCGAGACGGGGCTCGAGGCCGCGATCGCGCGCGTGCCCGAGCTCGGGACCGACCGCGCCGCCCAGCTCGCGGTAATGAAGGCCACGATCGACACGTGGCAGAACGACTACACGGCGACCAACGGGATCGGGGCCGTCGATGCGACCGTCTGGGAGCGCTCCATCGCGTTCATGAGCGGCCTGCCGGCGTCGCCCGTCGCGAAGCCGGTCACCGTCGCAGACTGCATCGACGCGACGTTTGCCGCGCGGTAGCAGGGGCGCGGGAATCGAGACGGCCGGCGTGCCCGCCATGCACACGCAATCATGTCCCACGATGATTGCGTGTGCAACTACCCGCCCGCAGAGGCGCTACAATCCGGGTTGCCCGAGCCAGTACCGGACCAGGTGACCGATGCCGCAGACCACCGCGCGTCCCCCCTCCACCGCCGGCGTCGCCGGGGCGCCGAGCCCCGACGATCCCCGCCTGCGCGCATGGATCGCGTTCCTGCAGGCCCACGCGGTCGTAACCCGGCTGCTGGAGGCGGAGCTCCACGCCGAGCGTGGCCTCTCCCTCGCAGCGTACGACGCCCTCGTTCAGCTCGCGATCGCCGACGACCGGCGCCTCCGGATGAGCGAGCTCGCGAACCGCGTGGTCCTCTCCCGGAGCGGAGTCTCGCGCCTCGTCGACCGCCTCGCGGCAAACGGGCTCGTGGCGCGACGCGCCTGCCCGACGGACGCCCGCGGGTCGTGGGCCGAGCTGACGCCGGCCGGCCTCGACCGGCTGCGCGACGCCGCGCCGGTGCACCTCCGCGGCGTGGACGCCCATTTCCTCTCCCCGATTGCCGCCGAGGACCGCGAGGGGCTCGTCCGTGCCCTGGAGGCAGTGGTGCGCGGCCTGCAGTCGCCCGACGAGCCCGCTCCTCCCGCCTGCGGCACGATCGCCGAGGCGCAGGAGCCCTGACCGCCGTGACCGGCGTCCTGCGGACCGGGACGAGCGGGTTCGCCTACCCGACCTGGTCTCCCGCCTTCTATCCCTTCGGCACGCGCGGCGACGCGCTCCTGCCGGCCTACGCCGCCCGGTTGGGTGCAGTCGAGTTGAGCGGCACGTACTACCGCCAGGTCACCGATGCGCAGGCTGCGGCCTGGGCGGCCCGCGTGCCACCGTCGTTCCGCTTCGCGGTGAAGCTGCTCCGCGCGGGCTCACAGCGCGCGTACGCGACCGATCCGGCCGGGACGCTGCCATGGCTCGCGGCACCCCTCGCCGCGTTCGGCAGCCGCCTCGGGACGGCCCTCTTCCGGATCCAGGCCGGCCACGCCCGCGACGACGGACGTCTCGACCGGCTCCTCGCGGCCTGGCCCGCCGGCGTCCCCCTCGCCCTGGAGGCGCAGAACCCGTCCTGGCAGGTCGACGAGACTCACGAGCGGCTGCGAGCCGCCGGGGCCGTCCTCGTAGTGACCGACACGGACGAGGCGCCCGACCCTCCCCTGACGGTCACGGGCCCCTCTCTCTACCTGCGCCTTCGTCGCACGCTCTACGGAACTGCCGATCTCGATGCGTGGGCGGCGCGGCTGGAGCCCTTCCTGGCGGACGGCCGGGACGCGTTCGTCTTCTTCCGCCACGATGAGCGGGGCACGACGCCGGGGTACGCCGCCGCGCTCGCGGCCAGGCTGCCGCAGTACGCCCCGGCGGACGCGACCGGTCGTGGAGGCGCGGCATGACTCGTGGAGGCGCGGCATGACTCGTGGAGGCGCGGCATGACTCGTGGAGGCGCGGCATGACGGAACGAATCGGGGTCGGGCTGGTCGGCGCCGGGGGGATCGCCCGGGCGCGGCACGTCCCGGGATTCCGGGCGCTCCCCGGCGTGGAGATCATCGGGGTGGTCAACCGCACGCTGGACTCCACGGCACGGGCGGCCGCGGAGCTGGGCATCCCCCGCGCCTACGTCGGCTGGGAAGCGCTCGTCGCCGACCCCGACGTGGACGCGGTAGTGGTCGCCACCTGGCCGTACCTGCACGCCCCCATCGCGATCGCGGCGCTGGGTGCCGGCAAGCACGTCCTCGTGGAGGGCCGGATGGCGATGGACGCGGCCGAGGCGCGGGCCATGCTCGCCGCCGCCGAGGCGCGCCCGGACCGCGCTGCGATGGTGGTTCCGGCCCCGTTCGGCTTCGCGGACGCGACAATCAGGCGCCTCCTCGCGGCGGGCGTCCTCGGCGACCTGCGCACTGCCCGGGTCAGCTGGTCCGGAGGGATCGCCCCGACCGGGCGCGACCAGTGGCGCCGCGAGCGTCGACACTCCGGCAACAACGTGATGACGCTGGGCATCCTCTACGAGAGCGTCGCCCGCTGGCTCGGCCACGCCACGGAGGTCTCCGCGACGCTGCACAACTTCGCGCCGACGCAGGTGGGCCCCGACGGGATGCGGATCCCGGGCGACGTGCCCGACGTCGCGGCCGTCATCGCCGTCTTCCCGGGCAACGTTGTTGCCACCTTCACGATCGCCGGCTACGGGCGCCCCGACCCCGTCAACGGGGCCACGCTCGTCGGAACCGCCGGCGTCCTGAGCGTGGACCTGGCCGGCTCCCGCCTTGAGCTGGCGCGCGCCGGCGCGGCGTTCGAGGAGGTGGCAATCCCCGACGACGAGCGCTGGACGTGGCAGGTGGAGGCGGACTTCGTCCGGGCCATCCGGGACGGCGGGCCGGTCCGGCTCAACGACTTCGCGACCGGCGTCCGCTACATGG
>JAZDPM010000073.1:0-2807 GCA_043797725.1 Chloroflexota bacterium | reverse complement strand
GAGGCCGGGATCCTGGTCCGGGGCGGGGAGGCCCTGGAGAACGCCCACCGCGTGACGGCAGTCATCCTGGACAAGACCGGCACGCTGACGCGGGGAAAGCCGGCCGTCGCCGAGATCATTCCCGCCGGCGACCTCGCCGAGGACGACCTCCTGCGCCTGGCCGCGGCGGTCGAAGCCGGCTCGGAGCATCCGCTGGCCTCGGCGATCCTCCTCGCGGCGCGCGAGCGCGGGCTCGCCTTCCCGGGCGGCGACGCGTTCGCGGCGACCGCGGGCGGCGGTGCCGAGGCGACAGTCGAGGGACGCGCGGTCCTCGTCGGCAGCGCCCGCTTCCTCGCCGAGCGGGGCGTGGACGTGGGCGAGCTGATCGCGGCGGGCGAGGCCCATGCCGCGGTGGGCCGGACCCCGGTCTTCGTGGCCGTCGACGGCGCCCCCGCCGGCCTCCTCGCGATCGCCGACCCGGTGAAGCCCGAGTCGGCCGAAGCCGTCAGGGCGCTCGAGGCCGCGGGCATCGAGGCCTGGCTGGTCACGGGCGACCAGCGCGCCACTGCCCTCGCGGTCGCGGCCCAGGTGGGGATCCCGCCCGAGCGCGTCCGCGCCCAGGTGCTCCCCGGGGACAAGGCCGGGGTCGTCGACGAGCTGCGGGCCCGCGGCAAGGTCGTGGCGATGGTCGGCGACGGGATCAACGACGCCCCGGCCCTCGCGGCCGCCGACCTCGGGATCGCCATCGGCACGGGCGCCGACGTGGCGATCGAGGCGTCCGACATCACCCTCGTCGGCGGCGACCCGCGCGGCGTGGTCGCGGCGATCGCGCTCTCGCGGCGCACGATGGCCGTCATCCGCCAGAACCTTTTCTGGGCCTTCGCCTACAACGTGGCCCTCATCCCCATCGCCATGGGCGCCCTCTTCCCGTTCTTCGGGATCACCCTCAACCCGGCGATGGCGGCGGGCGCCATGGCCCTCTCGTCGGTGAGCGTCATCTCCAACTCGCTCCGCCTGCGCGGCTACGACCCGCGGCCCGCGGCGGTCCTGGCGGCGTCCCGCCACCGGGCATGGACCCGCGTCAGGGACGCGGCGTACCTGGCGGTGATCGCGGGGCTGGCGGTCGGGATCGCGGCGTCGGTCATCGGCGTCAACCGCTGGCTGGACGCGGCTGCCATCCCGGTGGAGCTGCGGGCCTCGGCACTGGACGGCCCCACCCCGATCTACCAGGTGGCAGCCGGTGAGCAGGTCCGGGTCACCTTCCTGAACGACGCGGACGTGCTGCTCGTCTGCACCCTGCCGGGCGCCCCGAAGCTGGAGCTGAACCCGCGCCCGGGCCAGGAGCAGGCGGCCCGCTTCTCCCTCGGCGAGCCGGGCCGCTTCACGCTCTCCTGCGCTCCGCTGGAACAGACGGCCGCCGCGGACGGCGAGCCCGAGGACGGTATGGCCGTCGGCGGCATGGGCGGCGGCCCGGCGATGGGCGGCGCGGCCGCGATGCCGGCCGCCGTCTTCGAGGTGCGGTAGCGGGCGTCAGCGGGGCTGGCGGAGCGGGTTGAGCCGGCCCTCGGACCTCGCCCGCGCGATCTCGCCATCCCGCGCCGGGCCTTGCGCCCGACGCCATCATTCCTGCCCGACGACCCGCGGGGTGGCCGCTCGCGGAGTCATCGTGGCGCACCACGCACGAATGGCCGCGCCGGGGGCGTCCCGGGGCTGTTGGAAGCAGGAATGATGGCGTGGCATGCAATCTGGTGAGCTGGAGATCGGCCGGGCCGACCGCCTACCGCTCGCGCACGCGCCACTCCTGGGCGCCTCCCGGGCCGTCCACGACCTCCACCCCGAGCGCGGCCAGGGCCGCTCGGAGAGCGTCGGAGCGCGGCCAGTCCTTCGCGGTGCGGGCGTCGCCGCGCTCGCGGAGGAGCTCAACGGCGCCGGCGGGCAGCGCCCCTCCGGGCAGCGGGCCTGCGTCGTCCGTCGCGCGATCCGCCGCGGCCCCGGCCTGGACCTCCCGCGCGAGGGCCAGCCCCAGCACGCGGTCCGCCTCGGTGAGCAGCCACCGTCGCTCGGCCGCCGGGATGGAGCCGTCCCTGGCCGCGTCGCGCAGGGCGGCGAGCGCGCGCGGCAGGTCCAGGTCGTCGTCCACGGCAGCGCTCCAGCGCTCGAAGGCCGCCCGCCCGGCAACCCCCAGCTCCGCGGGATCCGCCAACCCGACGCCCGGCGGCACGACCCCGTCCGCTCCGGGCGCCCCGGCTGCCACCAGCCCGCCCGGCCCGGCCGCGCCCCGCGCCTCCCGCCCGATCGCGCGTGCCCGCGCCCGCAGCGATTCCAGCCCGGCCTGGGCGCCCCGCAGCGACTCGTCCGACACGTTGATCCTGGCCCGGTAGCGCGAGGTCAGGCAGAGAATCCGGAAGGCGAGCGGCTCCACGCCCTCCTCGAGCTCCGTGATCCGGACGAAGTTGCCGGCCGACTTCGCCATCCTGTGGCCCGCCATGAGGAGGTGCGCTCCGTGGACCCAGTGGCGCGCCGGGACGAGGCCGGAGAGCGCCTCGGACTGGGCGATCTCGTCCTCGTGGTGGGGGAAGACGTTGTCGACGCCGCCGGTGTGGATGTCGAACTGCTCGCCGAGGTACTTCGTCGCCATCGCCGAGCACTCGATGTGCCAGCCCGGGTAGCCCTCGCCCCAGCGCGCCGTGGGCCAGCGCATGAGCCGCCGCTCGCCCGCGTGCTTCCAGAGGGCGAAGTCGGCCGCGTCGCGCTTGTCGGGCTCCACCTCGCCGCGATGGCCGGCCCGCAGCTCGTCGAGGCTGTTCCCGGACAGCTTCCCGTACCCC
>JAZDPM010000072.1:0-5717 GCA_043797725.1 Chloroflexota bacterium | reverse complement strand
CTGCGTCCCGTCCTCGCGGTCCTTCGGCGCCTCCGGCTCCTCCTCGACCAGCGGGCGCCGGTCGGAGAGGAAGGCCAGGGCGGTGCCGTCCGGGGAGAACCGTGGATGCGTGTCGTGGCGCGCTCCCAGCGTGACCTGGCGGGGCGGGGCGCTGCCGTCGGCCGGCACCAGCCAGACCGCGTGGCGGTAGCCGTCACGGCCCGGCGCGACCGTCTGGACCGTCATCGCCACGAGCGTGCCGTCGGGCGAGAGCCGGGGGTCGGTGGGAATCCGGAACTGGTAGAGGTCCTCGGGGGTCGGTGGTCGAAGCATGGTCCCGAGTGTACGACCCCTCGCCGGCCCCTTGGGGCCGTTCCGCCATGGCCGAGAGCGCGCGAACGGGCCATGATGGGACGGAGCCAGCCGACGGAGGGGCTCGCCACGCCCCCCGGAGCCGGCCCGTCACCCCCGGAGGTGCCAGACCATGCGTATCCTTCTCGCCCTCGACGGCTCCCCGTCCGCAGATCGCGCCCGCGCCCTCGTCGTTTCCCTCGCCTGGCCGGAAGGGACGACCGTCCGGATCGTCGCCGCCCTCGACGTCGCTCCGGCCCTCTGGGGCGGCCCCTGGATCCCGGCGATCCCGGTCGATGCCGACCACATGGAGGAGGAGGCCGTCGGCGAGCTGACCCGCGTGCTGCAGGAAGCGCGGCCTGCCCTGGAAGCCGCCGGGCTGACGGTCGAGGCAGAGCTGATCCGCGGTCGCCCGTCGGCAGGCATCGTGGAGGATGCGAAGCTCTGGGGGCCCGACCTCATCGTCGTCGGCAGCCGCGGTCACGGCCCGGTGGAGACGGCTCTCCTGGGATCGGTGTCGGCGGCGGTCGTGGACCACGCGAGCTGCCCGGTCCTGGTGGCCCGCGGCGACCACGCCGCACGGGTCATCCTCGGCGAGGATGGCTCGCCGGCCGGGATGGCGGCCCGTGACGTCGTCGCCGGATGGCCGGCGTTCGCGGCGATCCCCGTGCTCGTGGTGGGCGTGGTGGACGTTGCCGCACCGTGGCGCTCCGGCATCGCCCCGACGATGTTCGCCGCCGCGATGGACGTCTACGCGGAGATGCTCGCGAACGCCCGCACCACCCATCGCGAGATCGTGGCGGCGACCGAGGCGCACCTGCGGGCGGCCGGCCGGACGGTGAGCGGAGAGCTCCGCGAGGGCGATCCGGCCGACCAGCTCGGGCACGCCGCCAGCGACCCTGCCGGCGACCTCATCGTCGTCGGCTCGCGCGGCCATGTCGGGATCACGCGCCTCGTAATGGGCAGCGTGGCCCACGCAGTCCTGACCCATGCCACGTGCTCCGTCCTGGTGGTGAAGCGACCCCACGACGGCCAATGAGGCGGCATCGCGGCAGCCGGTGAGGCGGCGCTGGGCTCCGGGGCAGCCGGCTCAGCCTCTTCGGGCGACCCGGACCACGCCGGCGACCGTCGGGCGCTGGCCGTAGAGGAGGACGCCCGCCGCGTAGATCCGGGCGGCCACCACCAGGGCGACGAGGATCGATGCCACCAGGAGGCCGATCGCCAGCGCGAGCTCCCACGGGGGCACGCTCCCCATGACGAGCCGGGTCAACATCAGGTACGGGCTGAAGAACGGCACCCACGAGAGCGGGGCAACCCAGGCGGCGCCGGGCGCCCCGGAGGCGAAGAAGGCGGCGAAGTAGGCCGCGAAGGAGAGCATCAGCATGGGCAGCGCCACCTGCTGGACGTCCTCCTGGCGGCTCACGAGCGAGCCCGCGGCGGCGTAGACGAGGGCGGTCAGCACGAAGCCGAGCAGGAAGAAGACGACGAACGCGACGAGGACGCCCGGCGTCAGGCCGGCGAGCGGCGTGTCATCCGCCTTCTCCCCGAGGACGAGGCGCGCCAGGGGCCCCGGGAGCGCGACCACGACAGTGGCCGGGAACACGATCGCCGCGAGCTGGGTGAGGCCCGCGCCGCCCACGCCAAGGACCTTGCCGGCGAGCATCTCGCCGGGTGTCGCGGCATTCAGCATCACTTCCATGACCCGGCTCGACTTCTCCTCCGCCACGCTCGTGGCAACCCACATCCCGTACGTCACCGACGTCACGAAGACGAGCATCACGAGGATGGTCGCGAGGATCTGGAGGCTCGCCGTGTCCAGCTCCGAGCCGCCGGGGGCGTCGCCGGGAACGGCGTCGGTCACGACGAAGTCGCCGATCAGCCCGCGCGCCTCGTCGGCCCGGATGCTGGCCGCGACGGCGACCGCCACGAGCTGAAAGAGAATCGCCTGGCGACTCGCCGGGTTTGCTGTCACGTACTCGAAGTCCAGGCGCTCCGCCGGGCCGTAGGTGAGCAGGAGCAGGCCGTCGAGGGTCCCGGCGGCCACCTCGTCGCGCGCGGCCGTTACGCCGGCAGGCTCGACGAGGCTGAACCGATAGGCGGGCGCGGCGCTGGGGTCGAGGCCCGACCCGGCGTTGAAGACCATCTCGAGCGAGCGGAGCGTCAGCTCGGCCGCTCGAGCGTCCGGGGCGCTTGCGGCGATCTGCACCACCGACTCGCGCTCGAGCGCCCGGATCCCGAGCGGCGCCAGCGCGGCGACCGTCGCCACGACGGCCAGGACGAGCGTCGAGATCGCGAACGCCCGGCTGCGCACGCGGACCCGGTACTCGCGCCCGGCCACCAGGCGCGCGTTGCGGACGACGACGGATACCGGATCGCCTCGGCGCACGGGCGCAGTCTGCGGCACCCGCGCCTCGGCCGTCGGGGCAGCCCGCCCGCAGCCGGGCGCCGGGCACCCGAGGGCGCGGGCCCTACAATCGCGCCATGACCTCCAGCTACCTGCGCGGCGACGACCTGACGGCGCCCGTGCGCATCCACGCCGACCGCGAGGCACGCAGCCTCCGGATCGAGTGGGTCGACGGCCACGTCACGACCTACGACTTCGAGCGGTTCCGGTGGCTCTGCCCGTGCGCCTACTGCCGCGGCGAGGCCGGGGTCCCCGGGTGGCTGGACTCCAGCCCGACGCTGACCGGCGAGCAGACCCGCCTCGTCTCGATCGATCCGGTCGGCGGGTACGCGATCGCCCCGACCTGGGGTGACGGCCACCAGACCGGCTACTACACCTACACCGCGCTCCGCGCCCACTGCCCCTGTGCCACGTGCGCGGCTGCCCGGGCGGCAACCGGCGACTCGGGGCCGCGGATCGCACGCCCGTGACCGCCGCCCGGGAGCGCCCCCATCGACCGGGGCGGAAGCGCCACGCTGCCCTCCCCTACATCAACCGCGAGCTCTCGTGGCTGGACTTCAACGCCCGCGTCCTCCACGAAGCGCGTGACGAGCGCAACCCACTCCTAGAGCGGGCCAAGTTCCTGGCGATCTTCGCCTCCAACCTGGACGAGTTCTTCCAGGTCCGCGTCTCCGCGCTGATGGAGCAGGTCGCCGCCGGGAGCGCGAAGCTCTCCTCCGACGGCCGGACCGCCGCCGAGCAGCTGGCCGTCATCCGCGCTCGCGTCCAGGACCTGGTGACCGAGCAGAGCCGCCTCTTCGGCGAGGTCCGCGCCGGTCTCGCGGCCCAGGGGGTGGTGATCGTCGACTACGCCGCGATCCCGGAGCACCACGCCCGCCTGCGGGAGCGCTACCTCGACGAGATCTTCCCGGTCCTCACCCCGCTCGCCGTCGCGCCCGGCCACCCGTTCCCGTACATCAGCACGCTGAGCCTCTCGCTCGCGATGACCGTGGCCGACCCCGTGACAGGCGAACATCGCTTTGCCCGGGTCAAGGTGCCGCAGCTCCTGCCGCGCCTGGTCGAGGTGAAGGGGCGCGTCTACGTCCCCCTGGGGCAGGTGATCGCGGCCAATCTGGACGCGCTCTTCCCGGGCGTCCAGGTCGTGGAGGCCCACATGTTCCGGGTCACCCGGGACGCCGACTTCGACGTCGAGGAGGACGAGGCCGGCGACCTCATCCTGGCCATCGAACAGGAGCTCCGGCGGCGGCGCTTCGGCTCCGCGGTCCGCCTCGAGGTCGAGGAGTCGATGCCGGCCGCGATGCGGGAGTTCCTCCTGTCCGGGATCGGCCTCGGCGCCGACGACCTCTACGAGGTCCCGGGCATGCTCGATCTGACCTCCCTCTGGCAGATCGCCACGCTGGACATCCCCGGGCTGCGGGACCCGGCCTGGGCGCCCGTGGTGCCCGCCCGGCTGATGCCCGCGGATGAGGGCGAGCAGGTGGACGTCTTCGCCGCGATCCGCCAGGGCGACATCCTCGTCCACCACCCGTACGAGTCGTTCAGCGCGTCGGTCGAGCGCTTCATCACCCAGGCAGCCGACGACCCCGACGTCCTCTCGATCAAGCAGACGCTCTACCGGACGTCGGGTGATTCGCCCATCTTGCGGGACCTGATCCGCGCCGCGGACCAGGGCAAGCAGGTGGTCGTGCTCGTGGAGATCAAGGCCCGCTTCGACGAGGAGGCGAACATCGTCTGGGCGCGCAAGCTGGAGCAGGTGGGCGCCCACGTCGTGTACGGCCTCGTCGGCCTCAAGACGCACAGCAAGGTGGCCCTCGTCGTGCGTCGCGAGGGGACCGGCCTGCGCCGCTACCTCCACCTCGGGACCGGCAACTACAATCCCAAGACGGCGCGCATCTACACGGATCTCGGGCTGCTCACCTGCCGTCCCGAGCTCGGGGCCGACGCCACCGACCTCTTCAACTACCTGACGGGCCTCTCTCGCCAGGAGGGGTTCCGGCGCCTCCTCGTCGCCCCGATCACGTTGCGGCCGCAGATCCGCGACCTCATCGTTCGCGAGACGGAGCACGCTCGGGACGGCCGGCCGGCGCGGATCGTGGCCAAGGTCAACGCCCTGGTCGACCCGGAGATGATCGAGCTCCTCTACGCGGCCAGCCAGGCCGGGGTGGAGATCGACTGCATCGTCCGCGGCGCCTGCAGCCTCCACCCCGGGCTCCCCGGGACGTCCGAGCGGATCCGCGTCCGCTCGATCATCGGCGAGTTCCTGGAGCACAGCCGGATCCTGGGCTTCGCCAACGGCGGGCGGCAGGAGTGGTACACGGGCTCGGCCGACCTCATGGAGCGCAACCTCGACCGCCGCGTCGAGGTCGTCTTCCCGATCGAGGACCTGGAGGCCCAGGCGCGGATCGAGGAGATCGTGGCCGCGATGCTCGCCGACGACCGCCGCTCGTGGCAGCTGGGGGCCGATGCCGCGTGGCGACGCACCGAGGAGATCCTGGCGGCGCCCGGCCGGCTCGACACCTTCGCAACTCTCAAGGAGCGCGCGCTGGCCGCCGCCTCCGAGCACGTCGAGCCGTCGCGCAGCGGCGGTCCTGCCGGCTCCCTCGATCCCCGAGCCTAGGAGGACGCATGTCGACCGAGGGCATCGAGGTGGAGCTCAAGTACCGCGTGGCGGACGCCGCGGCGGTGGCCCGGCTCGCCGGGGCGCGAACGATGGGGCCGTTCCGGGCCGCCGGCCGCGCCCGCCAGGTGCAGGTGGAGGATCGCTACCTCGACACGGCCGACGGGGCGCTGGGGCGGGCGGGCTGGGCGGCCCGGCTGCGCAGCGGACCCGCGGCGACGATCATCTCGGTCAAATCCACGGCGCGGGCCGCGGACGCGCGGCACCGGCGCGAAGAGCTGGAGGGGCCTGCCAACCTCTCCCTCGACCCGCACGCCTGGCCGCCGTCGCCCGCCCGGGCGCTCGTCCTGGAGCACGCCGGCGACG
>JAZDPM010000070.1:0-6369 GCA_043797725.1 Chloroflexota bacterium | reverse complement strand
GTCGGCCGAGGCGAAGACGTCGACGGGCGCCCCCTGCTCGACCTGGGCCCGGAGGGCGCTGGAAGCGTCGAACGAGAACACCAGGGTGACGGCGGGGGTCGCCGCCTCATAGGCCTCCTTCACGGCGCCGAACGCCTCCCGCAGGGACGCCGCCGCGAAGACGGTGAGCTCGATGCCGGCGGGAGCTCGGCCCGCGTCCCCGGTGGACGCGCGCCACCCGCAGCCGGCCACGGTCAGGGCGAGCAGGACCGCGACCGCGACGCGCAGGGCCGTGGCGGCCGGTTGGGCCGCGACCGCGACGGCCCGGGGCGCCGTGGCGAGCGGTCGGGGGGCCGCGCCGGCCGGTCGCGGGGACGTGGCGGATGCCCCGGGATCCACGGGGGCCCGGGGGCGCCTCACCCGGGGATCTCCACGATCACGTTGGTGGCCTTGACCACGCAGATCGCCTCGTCACCCACCTGGAGGCCCATCTCCTCGACGGCCTCGGCGGTCATGAGGCTGACCACGCGGTGGGGCCCGGCCATCACCTCGACGACGGCCACGATGCCGTCGCGCTCGATGCGCGTGACCACTCCCGCGAAGCGGTTGCGCGCCGACTGGGCCACGATCCGGCGCTCGCGTGTCGCCGGGCGCGCACGTGCGGCGCGCCGCTCGTCGGTGGGCTGCAGCGGATCGCTGGTGACCTGCCGCCGCTGCCCGGCGGTCTGCCGCCGCTCCCCGAGCAGCCGGCTGACCTCCGCGAGCGGCACCAGCCGCTGCCCGCCCGCGCTGCGGACCGTCCGCAGCTGGCCATCCTCTTCCCAGCGGCGAAGTGTCTCGACGCCAACGCCCAGGAGCTCGGCCGCCTGCCCGATGCGGAGGGTGCGTTCGCCGGTGCTCATACCTCCATATGTTGTCCGAAATGGACAACCTGTGTAGAGGTATCGGTGGAGAGGGCGGGCGCCAGGCGGGCGGGCACCGCCGCGCCGGGATCCGCTCGCCGCTACTTCGAGTGCGGGCCCAGGCGGTCGGTCAGCGCCCGAAGGCTGAGGCGCCGGGCACCGATGCCGGCCGCGCTACCCTGGCTCGCCCCGCCGCTCGGCTCCACCGGAACTCCATGCGGCGTCCCGGGAGGATGGAGCCCGTCTCCATTCGAGCGGTACGACCCCGAGGCGGGGAGCATCCGGGCGAGGGCGCGCTCGTCGTCGGTCTGCTCTGCGGCAATCGGCAGGTCGTCGGGGTCGAAAGGGCGCTCGCTTTCGGGCACGACCATCGGGGCCCGCGCATAGGCGGGTGCGCCGTAGAGCTTCGGGAGCGCGAAGTACGGATCCGGTTCCGCGGCCACGGTCACATCTTCTCGCGAGAGGGGTCGGCCCGCAATAGCGCCGGTACCGACCGACAAGTGCGATGGGAGGGTACTCCAGGAGGCGCACGGAGAGCCAGACCACGCGGCGGGCGGTGGTGCGCGGACGCACCGGACGGGCTCCAGGAGGCGCACGGAGAGCGAGACCACGCGGTGCGCGCGGTGGTGCGCGGACGCACCCGGATGGCCTGGGCGCGCGAGTCGGGTCCCGGATCCCCGGTCACTCGGGCGCCTGGTCCAGGAACTCGATGGCCGGCCGCGCCGGGAGCGTCGCCGGGGTGTGGAACGCCACCTCCTCGACGGCGTCGAGCACTCGCCGCAGCTCGTCGTCGGTGGTGAAGAAGGCAACGCTGAGGCGGACGACGTCCAGCCCCGGGATGGAGCGGACGATCGCGTGGACGCGGCGTCCAAGAGCCACCGCCACCTCCTCGGCGCTCCACCCGGCCACGCGGAACGAGACGAGCGTCGCCATCCGCACACGCGGCGTTACCAGGGTGACCCCCGGCGTTCCCGCCAGGCGCTCGGCCGCCGCGGCCGCCAGCCGCGCCGCGCGTTCGTGCACCCAGGGCAGTCCCGCGAACATGCACAACCACCCGGCGCTCCGGGCCAGGCCCACGATGGATGGCTTGTGGAAGCCCGCCGTCTCGAAGCGCCGGGCGTCCGGCCAGAGGGCTTCGCGGCCGACCGCGTAAGGCGTCGAGGCGGCGAAGAAACCGCCAACGGGTGGCAGCACCGAGCCGACGACCGTGCGCCCGACCGCGAGCGCGCCCGTCCCCTCGGGCCCGAGCAGCCACTTCTGGCCGCTGACCGCGTAGAAGTCGGCGCCGATCTCGTCGATCGCGAGCGGGATCGCCCCCGCCGACTGGGCGCCGTCGAGGATGCCGACCGCCCCGCACCGGCGCGCCATGGCCGCGATCGCTGCCGCCGGCAGCAGCGCCCCCGTCGACCAGGCGACGTGCGAGGCGACGATCGCCCGCGTTCGCCCACCGGCGGCCGCGGCCTCGAGCGCAGCCAGGGTTCGGGCGTCGTCGCCGCCGTCGCCGATCTCCGCCTCGACGACCTCCACGCCGAGTCGATCTCGCAGCCGCGCGAGCGGGCCCGTGACCCCCGGGTGCTCCAGCGAAGTCGTCACGGCGCGATCGCCCGGCCGCCAGTCGACCGTCCCGAGGGCCAGGTTGATCCCCTCGGTCGTGGAGTGCGTCAGCGCGACAAGGTCCATCTCCGTGCCGAGGACCGCGGCCACCACCGCCCGCGCCTCGTCCAGGCGGGCGATCAGCTCCTCGTACGACTCCCGCGCCGCGCGGCCGACGGACAGCTCCCGGTCGGCGACCTCCGCCATCGCCGCGGCCGCCTCGGCCGGGAGGGGTCCGGCCGTCCCCGTGTTCAGGTAGATGCCGGCGCGCGTGGCCGGCAGGCCGGCGCGCAGCGCGGCCAGCCGCCTGCCCTCGGAGTCCGCGGGGAGGCACCCGGCGGCGGGGACGTGCCCAGGGTCCGCGGGGATGCCGTCGGCCGCGGGGACGCGCCCGGGGGGGTTGGGATCGCGCATCGCGTCCGTATGATACGGAGCAATGTCCGGCGGCCACGCGCGACCCGAGCTGCTTGCATCTGCCGACTGGCTGGCCGAGAACCTTGGCCGGCCCGAGCTGCGGATCCTCGACGTGCGCTGGCGCCCCGACGGGGCGAGCCAGGTGGTCTTCAACAGCGGGCACGCCCCCGGCGCCACCCACCTCGACTGGCGTGAGGCGCTCACCGACCGGGACGCTCCCGACGGCACGCTCCTCCTGGCCCCGCCCGACCAGGTCGCGGCCGTCCTGGCCGGTGCCGGGATCGGCAACGGGACCACCGTCGTGGTCTACGACGACACGGCCAGCCTCTACGCCGCGCGGACCTGGTGGAGCCTCCGCGCCTGCGGGCTGGACTCCGTGCGGATCCTCGACGGTGGGTTCGGGGCCTGGCTCGCCACGGGCCGGCCCGTCTCGCACGCCGTCCCGGAGCCGCGTCGCGCAACGTTCACGCCGCGGGCCGAGCTCCGGCTCCGCCTGACCGCCAGCGACGCCAGGGCCCTCGTCGGCTCGCCGGACGCTCTCTTCCTCGATGCGCGCACGCCGGCGGAGTTCCACGGCTTCGCCGGGGGCGCCCGGCGCCTGGGCCACATTCCGGGCGCGGTCAACCTCCCCGTCGCCGGCACGACAGCGCCGGGAACCGGCCGCTTCCTCGACGGCGGCCAGCTGCGCGAGCTCATGGCGACCGCCGGCGTCTCGCGGGCCCGGCGCATCGTCTGCTACGACGGGACGGGAATCGGCGCAGCCAAGCTGGCCTTCGTCCTGGCCCTGATGGGCCACGAGGACGTCGCGGTCTACGACGGCGGCTGGGCGGAATGGGGCAACCGCCTGGATCTTCCGATCGAGCGCTGAGGCCGGCGCGAAGGTGGTCGACGGCGGCCGGGCGACAGATCGGCCGGCACGCGAAGGTGGTCGACGGCGGGCGACGGGGCGCGAGGAGGGACGGTCGGGTCCGCCGCGGCGCGCGATGGTGGTGCGTTCCAGCACCGCATTGCGCCGTCGCGTGCGCAGGTGGACCAATGCGCACATGAGCATGGGCCGATCGGCCCTGCCGAACGGTACCCCCCGACGGGGTATCGTTCAGGCGTGAATCCTGAGCCCGACATTCGCCTGCTCACGCGCGCGAAGTGGGTCGGCGTCCTTCTTCCGATCGTCTTCATCTGGGGCTTCGAGATCGTCCGCTGGCTGGTCGTGGAGCCGTCCGTCTCATCGGACTCTGCCCACGTCTTCGCCGCGCTCGTCCTGAGCGGCGCGGCCGTCGTCTTCGGCCTGGGGCTCTTCGCCGTCCTCGACCGCGCGCAGCAACGCCTGGTCGGCACGAACCTGGACCTCGCGGCCACGCACGCGGTGGCGTCGGCACTCCAGGGCGACCAGGAGCTCCCGGCGATGCTCGGGGCCGCCCTCGACCGCGTCCTCGAGCACACCGGCGCGCTCGCCGGCCAGGTCAGCGTCGGCGGGCCGGGGGGCCAGGCGCTCGTCGTGCGCCGGCCGGACGACCTCGGCGACAGCGTCGGCATGCAGTGGGCCCACCGGATCCTCGACGAGACCCCCGCCTCCGCCCCACGCCCCGCCCAGGTCAAGCGACCGGAGGTGGACGCCGCGATCGTCGACCTGCCGCTGGCAGGCCGCGTGGCGACCGTGGGGACGATGCGCCTGGTCCTGCACCCGTCCATGGATCCCGCCATCTCGATGGCCGCCCTCGCCGACATCGCCGAGGAGATCGGCACCGCGGCGAGCCTTGGCACCTCCCTCGCCGACCTCCGCCGCGAGGAGCACGAGCGGACCGCGCTCTACGGGGTGGCCCTCGGGCTGACCGGGCGGGCCGAGCTGCGCGAGCTCCTGGACCTGATCACGAAGCATGCCCGGGAGCTGCTGGGCGCCGAGCGGGCCGTCGCCTGCCTGGCGGACCCGCGCGTCGACGGCGGCTACGACTGGACCAACCGCCTGGCGATCGCCGACAACGGCAACAGCTGCTTCCTGGCCCACCCGGCCGACGACGCGGACGACCACCGCCACAGCCCGGACTGCGCCATCCAGCACGACGGGCCGAAGGCGGCGGTGCTGGCCCGGCCGCTTCACGGCGCCGACGGCTTCCTGGGCGAGCTGTGCGTCATGCGCACCACCGGAATCCCGTTCACCGACCGCGATCATGAGCTCCTGGGCGCGCTGGCCGACATGGCCGCGATCGCCGTGGGCACGTCCCGCCTCCGGGAGGCGGAGCAGCAGTACACGATCGTGGCCGAGCGCGAGCGGATCGCCCGCGAGCTGCACGACAGCATCGCCCAGGTCCTGGGCGTCATCCACCTGCGCCTGCGAAGCCTCGAACCCGAAGTCCGGGACGAACCCGGCAACGGCGTGGCGACGGAGATCGCCGACCTCGCCGAGATCGCCGACGAGGCCTACAAGGACGTCCGCGAGGCGATCCTCGGCCTCCGGGAGTCGATCACCTCGGCCGACGGGCTGGAAGGCGCCCTGGGGGAGTACCTCCGCAAGTACTCGCGCCAGACCGGGATCAAGGCGACCCTCCACTGCGACGGCAGCGCGCGCCGGGCGCTGGCCCCGAGGAGCGAGATCCAGCTCCTCCGCGTGGTCCAGGAGGCGCTCACCAACATCCGCAAGCACGCGGGGGCGCGGCACGCCTCGGTCTCCCTGAACGCCGACGACGGGGTGGTCACCCTGGAGGTGGTCGACGACGGGAGCGGCTTCGACCCCGGGCGCCTGGAGGAGGCGTTCGACCACGGCTTCGGCCTGGCCTCGATGCGCGAGCGGGTGGAGCAGATCGGGGGTACCCTCGCCGTGCATACTGCGCCGGGCAAGGGGACCCGGCTCGAGGTCCGGCTTCAGCAAGAGGAACCGCGTGCCGCACACGCCACCGTCTCTCCGCGTCCTGCTGGTTGACGATCAGGCGCTCTTCCGCAAGGCCCTCGCCGGGCTCGTCAACGCCCAGCTCGACATGACCGTCGTCGGCGAGGCCGACAACGGGCTCGAGGCGCTGGACCGGGTCCGCGCATTGACACCCGATGTCGTTGTCATGGACGTCAACATGCCGATCGCCGGCGGGGTTGACGGGGTGCGGGCCATCCGCGGGGCGGGCTTCGCGACGAAGATCGTGATGCTCACGATCTCGGAGGACGACGACGACCTGTTCGACGCCATCCGCGCCGGCGCGAACGGCTACCTCCTGAAGAACATCCGGCCGGAGGTCCTCTTCGACGACCTGCGCGGAGTGATGCGCGGCGAGGCGCCGATCGCCCCCGGGATCGCCCACAAGCTGCTCGACGCGCTCCGCGACGGGCCGCCCCGGCCGCACGCCCAGGCGATGCCGCGCGACGGGGACGTGGCGCTCACCCGGCGCGAGACCGAGATCCTCCAGCTGGTGGCGGGCGGGCTCTCGAACAAGGAGATCGCCGGCCGGCTGGTGATCACCGAGGGCACCGTCAAGAACCACGTCCACAACTCCCTCGA
>JAZDPM010000057.1:0-6110 GCA_043797725.1 Chloroflexota bacterium | reverse complement strand
TCGTGCTGGATCTCATGCTCCCCGAGCTGTCGGGGATGGAGGTCTGCCGGATCATTCGCCGGGAATCGGGCATCCCGATCCTCATGCTGACTGCGAAGAGCTCGGAGCTCGACAAGGTGCTGGGCCTGGAGCTGGGCGCCGACGATTACGTCACCAAGCCGTTCAGCCTTCGCGAGCTCAGCGCCCGGATCCGGGCCTTGCTCCGGCGCACGGAGCAGGCCGCCCCCGGGGAAGCGGCTTCGATCGCGCTCGGTGACCTGGCCCTCGACCTCGCCGGCCACCGCCTCCTGCGCAACGGCGTCCCGGTCCCGATGAAGCCCAAGGTCTTCGAGCTGCTCGCGTTCCTGCTACGGCACCCAGGCCAGGTCTTCAGCCGGGAGCAGCTGCTGGAGCAGGTCTGGGGCTACGAGTACGCGGGCGAGACCCGCACGGTGGACGTCCACGTCCACTGGCTTCGCGGCGCGGTCGAGCCCGACCCGGCGGCGCCGGCGTGGATCCAGACGGTGCGCGGCGGCGGCTACGTCTTCCGCCGCCCGGCCTGACGCGCGGATACCCATGCGGGGCCGACCACGCCCCGCTGGCGGGCCACGCCCCGCCCGCTCACTCGCCCCGCTGGCCGACCACGCCCCGCTGGCCGACCACGCCTCGCTGGCCGCCCGGGCCTGCCCCGTCCGCCGCCCACGCCCCGTCGGCCGATGGCCGCCCGGGCCTGCCCCGTTCGTTTGACGTATCCGCCGGGCATCTGACATGGTCACCGGCAGAGGAGGCACGATGACGAACGTTCCTTCAGTCCCTCCCACGGCGTCCGCGACGGTCGGCCCCGGGATCCCGTCCACCGGTGACGCGGCCGCGACGGTCGGCGCCGGGATCCCGTCCACCGGTGACGCGGCAGCGGCGGTCGGCGCCGGGATCCCGTTCACCGGTGACGCGTCCCCGACGGTCGGCGCCGGGCCGTCGGCTGGCGACGCGGGCGACCCGGCCGGGCCCGCGGACCGCGCGATCCGGCTCGAGCGGATCACCACGACGTACGGCAGCGGCGAGGTCGCCGTCCATGCCCTGCGCGGGATCGACCTCGAGATCGAGGCCGGCCAGTTTGTCGTCGTGCTCGGACCGAGCGGCTCCGGCAAGACGACGCTCATGAACCTGGTCGGCGGGATCGAGGCCCCCACGAGCGGCCGGATCGCGGTGGCGGGTCGCGACATCACGGCCCTCGACGAGCGCGCACTCACGGCCTACCGCAGGGCGGAGGTCGGCTTCGTCTTCCAGTTCTTCAACCTCATCCCCACGTTGACCGCTCTCGAGAACGTCGCCCTGGTGGCCGAGCTCGTCGGCGATCGAGACCCGGCGTCGTCGCTGGCGGCCCTGCGGGACGTAGGTCTCGCCGACCGCGCGGACCACTTCCCGGGCGCCCTCTCGGGCGGCGAGCAGCAGCGGGTGGCGATTGCCCGGGCGCTGGTCAAGCGCCCGTCGATCCTGCTCTGCGACGAGCCGACGGGCTCGCTGGATCTCGACACCGGCCGGCAGGTCCTGGCGGTCCTCCGGCGGACGAGCCGGGCCGGCGAGCGGACCGTCGTCCTCGTCACCCACAACTCGGCAATCGCCGGGATGGCGGACCGGGTCCTGCGGATGGGCTCGGGCGAGCTGCTAGACGACCGGCTTCAACCGGACCCGATCGCACCGGAGGAGGTGCGCTGGTGACCATCCTGCGGCGCGCTTTGTGGCGCGACCTGCGGGCTCGCCGCGCCCAGTTCGTCGCCGTCGGAGCCACGATCCTGCTGGGCGTCGCTCTCTTCGGCGCCTCGTACGACGCGTTCCAGAACCTGACCGCCTCCTACCGGGCGATGTACGACGAGCTCGCCTTCGCCGATCTCACCGTGACGGGCGGCCCCGCGGACAGGATCGCGGCGGACGGCGCGGCGGTGCCGGAGGTGGTCGCGACGACCACGCGCTCGGTGGGCGACGTCCCGGTCCGGATCGGTTCCCACGCCCAGCTGGCGCGGATCGTCGGCCTGCCGCCCGACGGGATGCCGGCGGTCAACCGGGTGATGGTGTTGCGGGGCCGCAACCTGGACCCCGGGCACCCGGACGAGGTCCTCGCCGAGCAGCACCTCGCGAGCGCGCACGGGCTCGAGCCGGGCGCGACCCTCTCCGTTCTCGCGGCGAGCGGCTGGCGGACCGTGACGGTGGTCGGGATCGTCGCCTCCCCCGAGTACCTCTGGCCGGCCCGCAGCCGCCAGGAGTTCCTCACGCCGTCCGACCAGTGGGGCGTCCTGTTCGGGCCCGCGTCGCTCGTCGCGGCGCTTCCGCCGGGCGCGGTCCATGCGGAGACGCTGTTCCGGCTTTCCCCGGACGCTCCCGGGGGAACGGTCGATCGCCTCGCGGCGATCGCGATAGCGGATGGGGCGACCTCCACGCAGACGCAGGAGGAGCAGCCGTCGAATGCGACGCTCCAGGAGGATGTCAACGGGTTCGGCGAGCTCTCCATCGCCTTCCCGGTCATGTTCCTCCTGGCCGGGGCCCTCGCGATGTCGGTCCTGCTGGGCCGCATGGTCGCGAGCCAGCGGGCGCAGATCGGGGTGATGCTGGCCAGCGGGTTCGAACGACGGACCATCCTGGGCCACTACCTCGGCTTCGGCCTCCTCGTGGGCCTGGCGGGGTCGATCCCGGGAGCGATCCTGGGCGGGCTGGCGGCTGCGGCGATCTCGCGGCTGTACACCGCCACCATCGCCGTGCCGATCACCGTCATCGAGGTGCGGCCGCTCACGATCGTCACGGGCCTGGTCATCGGGCCGCTGGCGGGCGCCCTGGCTGCGTACGTGCCGGCACGCCGCGCGGCGCGGACGAGCCCCGCCGCGGCGATGCGGGGTGCGGCGCCGGTGGGGCGTGGCGGCATCAGCCTGGCCGAGCGTCTGGTGCCGCTGCTCCGGTCGCTGCCGACGCGCTGGCGAGTCGCGCTGCGGGGGCTGGGCCGGAGCCCGCGGCGGACGCTCTCGACGATCATCGGGATCGCGATCGCCACGACACTCGTGCTCGTGTCGTGGGGGATGATCGACACGACCCAGATCCTGCTCGACCGGCAGTTCCTGGGCGTCCAACGCCAGGACGCGACGGCGTACTTCGCGTCACCCCTGGCGGCGAGCCGGGTCGAGGCGGCGCTCGCGGCGGACGGCGTTGCGGCGGTCGAGCCGCAGCTCACCGTGTCCGGGGCCGTCGTCCGCGGGGACGAACGCTACGCCACCACTCTCGTCGGCCTGGTCTCCGGCACGACGATGCACGGCTTTGCGACGTCCGATGGTCGCCCGCTGGCCCTGCCCGCGGACGGGCTCCTGCTCGGAGCCGCGCTCCGGGACCAGTTGGGCATCGAGGTCGGCGACGTCGTGCAGGTCGACGTGGGAGTGGCAGCGGTGACCAGCCTCCCCGTGGCCGGCTTCACGGATGAGCCGCTCGGGACGTATGCGTACGGCACGATCGAGACGATCGCGGGCCTGGCGGGCCAGCCGCCGGACCGGCCGGCCGTCAGCTCGGCGCTCATCCGCTACGACGCCGGCGCCGACCGGGCGGCCGTGGCCGACCGCCTTGCCGCCCTCCCGGCCGTCGCCGCCGTCCTGGACAACCAGGCGCTCTACGCCATGGCCCAGTCGCTGATGGGCCTCTTCTACGCCTTCGTCGGGATCATGCTCGTCTTCGGCGCCGTGATGGCGTTCGCCCTCATCTTCAACACGATGACGGCCAACGTGGCGGAGCGGGCCACGGAGCTCGCCGCCCTCCGGACGCTGGGGATGGCGCGCGGCACGGTGTCACGGCTGATCACCGCGGAGAACGTCCTGCTCACCCTCGCGGGTCTCGTCCCCGGTCTCGTCGGGGGCTACGTCATGGCGGCCGCGTTCATGGCCTCGTTCTCGAGCGATCTCTTCAGCTTCGACCTTCACGTCCGGCCGACGACGTTCCTCTTCACGGCCCTCGCCATCCTCGTCGTCGCGGTCGTGTCGCAATGGCCGGCACTGCGGTCCGTGGGCCGGATCGACCTCGGCCGGATCATCCGCGAGCGATCGATGTAGGGCGGTCAGCGGTTTGGGACCGTCGACGTCTGGCGCTGGCCGTCGACATCTCGCGCCGCGCCGCGGGCGCCGCTACTGGTGCTTGGCCGCGATCCGCTCGAGCACCTCGGCCGCGTCCTCGGCGGCATCCACCGTGTCCTCGAGGACCTTGTAGAGGTCGCGCATCTTGATCACCGTCAGCGCGTCGTGGCCGTCGCGGAAGAGGCGACCGATGGCCGCCCGCGAGAGGCCGTCGGCCTCGTTCTCCAGGTCGTGGACGGCCTTGAGGTGCATGGTGGCCTTCTCGAGGTGGTCGAGCTTCCGGAGCGCCTCCAGGAGCTGCTCGGCCTGGGCGGCGATGATCCCGGCCATCCGGCGCGCCTCGTCGGGGGCGGAGTCGATCCCGTAGATGACGACCGTCTCGGCGGCTTCCTGGATGCCGTCCACAATGTCGTCGAGCCGCGTGTAGAGCTCGTGGATGTCCTCGCGGTCGAAGGGAGTGATGAAGGAGCGCTCCAGGCGGGCCGCGATCTCGATGTCAATCTCGTCGCCGGCGTGCTCCAGGGCCTGGATGGCCCCCACCCGCTCGTCCAGCCGGTCGAACTCCGTGAACATCGCGTTGAGGGCACGGGCGGCCTCGAGCAGGTTCTGGCCGTCCTTCACGAAGATGTCGTGGAAGGCCTCGTCCTTGGGGATCAGGCGCACCATGGGAACCTCCGGGGGTGTCTGGTTCAGCGGATGCCGAGAGCTTCGAGGATCACCCACGAGACGGCGCCGAACGTGGCCGCGGCCGGGATGGTCACGACCCAGGCGACGAGGATGCCCCGGGCGACGCCCCAGCGGACGCCGTGGGCGCCCTTGCTGGTGCCGACGCCCATGATGGCGCTCGAGATGACGTGGGTCGTGGAGACCGGCATCCCGAGATGCGCGGTCGCATAGATGATCGTGGCGGCGGTCGTCTCGGCAGCAAAGCCGTGGATCGGCTCCAGCTCCACGACGCGGTGGCCCATCGTGGCCATGATCCGCCAGCCGCCGGCGGCCGTTCCCAGGGACATCGCCGTCGCCGAGACGACGATGACCCAGGTCGGGACTTCCACGGTGGCGATCACGCCGGCCGAGAAGAGGGCGAGGGTGATGATCCCCATCGTCTTCTGGGCGTCGTTGGAGCCGTGGCTGAAGGCCATGAACCCGGCCGAGATGAGCTGGAGGCGCCGGAACCGGCGTGCGAGCGGCCGCCTGTCGGCCCGCCGGAAGATCCAGAAGAGGGCGATCATCAGGAAGAAGGCGACGGTGAAGCCGATGACCGGGGAGCTGAAGAGCGGGACCAGGACCTTGTTGACCAGGCCGTCCATCTTGATCGAGCCCGTCCCCGCGGCGACGATCGTCGCTCCCATCAGGCCGCCGATGAGGGCGTGGCTGCTGGAGCTGGGGATGCCGAGGCGCCAGGTGATCAGGTTCCAGACGATCGCCCCGATGAGCGCGGCAGCCACCACGGTCTGGGTGGTGGTCTGCTCGTCGACCAGGCCCCCGCCGATCGTCTTGGCCACGGCCGTCCCGGCGAAGGCCCCGATGAAGTTGAACGCGGCGGCCATCCCGATCGCGTAGGCGGGGCGCAGGGCGCGCGTCGCGACCGACGTGGCGATGGCATTCGCCGTGTCGTGGAAGCCGTTGATGTAGTCGAAGAGGACGGCGAGGACAAGGACGGCGAGCAGGAGGGCGGTCACGCCGGGGTGTCCCGGTTCGGTCGCGGTCCACGCTGCATGGCGCCAGTATGGAGGCCCCGCGGCGGGCGCGCCGGCCCGCCGAAGCACCGTGCGTCGGGACGCACAGACGCCGCAGACACCGGTAGTATCGCCGGGACCGGCGAGCCCCGCCCGGCCCGGGCGCGCCGGCCTGGTCCGGACGGCGCCACCGGTCCGGGCGCACCGGCCTGGTCCGGACGGCGCCACCGAACCGGGCGCGCCGGTATCCTTGCCCCATGCGATTGAGCCATCTCTTCTTCACGACCCTCCGCGACGATCCCGCCGACGCGGAGATGCCCAGCCATCGCCTCCTGGTCCGGGCCGGCTACGT
>JAZDPM010000056.1:0-11895 GCA_043797725.1 Chloroflexota bacterium | reverse complement strand
CGAGCGGCTCGACCGTGCGGAGCAGGATCGCCGCGCCCTGCCCGGAGGGACCGACGACGACGTTGAGGCAGACGTGCATGCCGTAGACACCGTACACGTAGGCGCGGCCCGGCGCGCCGAACATCGTGGCCGCCCGGGACGTGGGGCCGAACCGGGCGTGCGACGCGCGATCCTCGGGTCCCGCGTACGCCTCCACCTCGACGATCCGCCCGACCCGGCGGGCCCCCGCGCGGTCGCGAACGAGGAACGCTCCGACGAGGCCGTGGGCCGCCTCGACGACGGGTCCCGCGAGAAGGCGGGGCAGGTCGCCGGCGGGCTTCAGCGGTAGTACTCGCGCAGGTCGGACGGGACGATCCAGCCGAAGATCACGAAGAAGAGCGGAATGAGCGAGGCACGGAACAGGTCCACGACCTGGGACGAGGCGTAGAAGTTGTAGATGTCCCGCAGGATCCCGAGCTCGTCGGGGTCGGTCGGGTTGCCCGGCAGGGCGTAGTACGAATCGAGGACGACGATCAGCGCACCCACGAGCAGGAGGGCCTGGAAGGCGCCGAGGATCCCGCCGACGAGCTCGTCGACCATCGTCGCCTTGGCGAACAGGGTCGTGCGGCGGTAGAACGTCTGGATCGTGATCGACCCCGCAATGTAGATCGTCAGGGCGCTCCCTCCGAACGCCAGCATGTAGACGTACGGCTTCGGCAGATGGGTCCAGTACTGCGCCAGCCAGGCGCCCAACGGGTCGCGGAGGTTCAGCGCGAGCAGCAGGGAGAGCAGGACGATGGCGAGCCCGAGCACCCGGCGCAGCGCTCCCTGGATGTAGCCGACCACGAAGAAGCCCGCCACGAAGAACGCGACCAGGATGTCGAAGAGGTTGAGCCTCTCGATGAACGCGAGGACGTCCACGCAGCCTCCGGTTCCCGACGCCCGCGGCGTCCTCTGCCTGGTCTCGCCGCATTCCCCCGGCGACCATCTGTCACTCTACGCTGCCGCTTCGGGTCGTCGCAACCACGTCCGGCGCATCCGCGCACCGCCCGCGCCCCCGATCAGGCGCGCAGGCGGCCCGCGTGGGCGGCGGCCACGGCCGTCATGAGACGGCCGACGATCTCGTCGACCTCTCCGTCGTCGAGCGAGCGATCGTCGGCGCGGATCGCCAGGCGCCAGGCGAGGCTCTTCTCGGAGGGCCCCAGCGGCGTCCCGCGATAGATGTCGAAGAGGGTCACGCCCCGTACGAGCGAGCCTCCCGCGGCCCGCAGCGTGGTCGCAACCGCGCCGGCCTCGACCACCTCCGCAACGACGACGGCGAGATCGCGCTCGACCCCGGCGTGGCGGCCCACCGGGAGGACGCGGACGGCCGGCAGCTGGCCGGCCCCCAGCCCGGCGATCGCCAGCTCCCCGGCGACGACCCGGTCGGCGCGCAGGTCCCACGCCGTCAGCGTCGCGGGATGGATCTCGCCGACCAGGCCGGACACGCTTCCCGTCGCGGCAGCCTGCGCAGAGCGCCCCGGGTGCAGAGGCGGCCCGTCCCGGTGGGGCAGGAAGATGGGTGCGGCCACGCCGAGGGTGCGGGCAACGAGCGCCACGAGCGCCTTGCCGTCCTCGGTCTCCCAGGGTCGCCCGGCAAGGCTCCAGGATGCGGGCTCGGCGGCGCCCGCCAGGAGGAACGCGAGGCGCCACCACTCGGCCGGGCTGCCGTCCGCGGCCGCCGCGTAGCCCTTCCCGATCTCGAAGATCGCGACGTCGTCGCGGCCGTGCCGCTCGTTGGTGGCGAGGACGTCGAGCAGGCTCCCGACCAGGCCGCTCCGCAGGACGGCGTGGCGCTCCGAGAGCGGATTGCGCACCCGGATCTGGTGGCCCGTCACGGCCTCTTCACCCGGGACGCCGGCTGCGGCCGCGACGGGCCACCCCAGGCGCTCGGCACTCCACTCCGGGACGAGCGCGGGCGTCACCACCTCCGTCAGGCCCGCCCCCGCAAGCGCGCGGCGGATCGCGTCCCGACGCTCCAGGGGGTCGGGACGGAAGCGCGGCATCGCGGTGTCGGGCGTCTTCGTCGGGACGGCGTCGTAGCCGCCGACGCGCGCGATCTCCTCGGCCACGTCGGCCTCGATGTGGAGGTCCCGGCGCCACGTCGGGACCCGCGCCACCAGCGGCTCGCCGGCGTCGGCGACGACGGGCGGTGGCTCGACGTCGATCCCGACGCGGCCCAGCAGCTCGACCTGCTCGGCAGCCGAGAACGCCGTTCCCAGCAGACGGTTGACGCGGGCCGGCCGGAACGGCACGCGCCCGCCCTGGGGCTCGTCCGGGGCGGTGTCGACCCGACCGGCGGCGGCGGCGCCACCCGTCCACGCCACCACGAGCTCGGCGACGCGGTCGGCGCCGAGGCGGGCCAGGCGAGCTTCCTGGCCTTTCTCGAAGCGGAGGCTGGCCTCCGACCGCAGGGCGTGCCGGAACGCGGTCCTCCGGATGCTCACCGGGTCGAAGATGGCGGATTCGATGATCACGTCGCGGGTGGATGCCGACACCTCGGAGCGGGCGCCACCGATCACACCGGCGATCGCCAGCGGGCCGTCGGCGTCGGCGATGACGAGGTCGTCGAGCACGAGCTCGCGCTCCGCGTGATCGAGGGTCACGAGGCGCTCGCCGGCCCTGGCCGCCCGCACGATGATCCCCGCCCGCCCGGCTGCGTCCCGGGCGATGACGGCGGCATCGAAGGCGTGGGTCGGCTTGCCGAGCTCCAGCATGACGTAGTTCGTGGCGTCCACGACGTTGCTCACCGGACGGAGGCCGGCCGCCAGGAGCCGCATCTGGACGCGATCCGGGGACGGTCCCACGGCCACGCCGCTCACCCAGCGGCCGACGAACCGGGTGCAGAGCGACGCGTCCGCCACGGCGACCGCCAGCAGGTCCGCAGTGGCCGGGCCTTCCGGCTCCGCCAGGCGGATCTCGGGGAGGCGGACCGGCGCTCCCGTGACCGCCGCCACCTCGCGCGCGAGGCCCACCAGGGAGAGGACGTCGCCGCGGTTCGGCTTGACGTCCACGTCGAGGATCACGTCGCCATAGAGATCGACGAGCGGGACGCCGAGGGGGGTGTCCTGCGGCAGGATGAGGATCCCATCGGCGTCCCCGGTGAGGCGCAGCTCGTCGCCCGAGCAGAGCATCCCGTTGCTGACGACGCCCATCTTCTCGGTCCGCTCGATGGCCCGGTTGCCCGGCAGCACGGCGCCCGGGAGCGCGACCGGGACCCGCTGCCCGGCGGCGATGTTCGTGGCCCCACAGACGATCTCGAGCACCTCGTCGCCCACCCGGACGCGGGTGAGCGAGAGGCGGTCGGCGCGCGGGTGCCGGGTCACCTCGAGGAGCAGGCCGGTGACGACGTTGCGCCACTCGGCGCCCCAGCGCTCCAACCCCTTGATCTCCATCCCGAGCAGGGTGAGGCGCTCGGCGAGCTGCTCCGGCGTGAGCTGGACGTCGACGTAGTCGCGGAGCCAGGAGAGGGGAACCCTCACCGGAACTGCTCCAGGAACCGGAGGTCGTTGTCGAGGAAGGCCCGGATGTCGGTGATCCCGTGGCGCAGCATCGCGATTCGCTCGACGCCCATCCCGAAGGCGAAGCCCTGGTAGCGCTCGGGATCGATGCCCCCGTGACGCAGCACGACCGGGTGGACCATCCCCGCCCCCAGGATCGTCATCCAGCCGGTCCGCCCGCAGGCCGGGCAGCCGGGCCCCCCGCACACGAGGCAGCCGATGTCGAAGGCGACCGAGGGCTCCGTGAAGGGGTAGTAGCCCGGCCGGAACCGCGTTGGCGTCTCCTCCCCGAACATCGCGTGGGCAAACTCGACGAGCTGCCCCTTGAGGTCGGCCAGGTTCGTCCCCTCGTCCACCATCAGCCCTTCCACCTGGAAGAACTCCGAGGCGTGCGCAGCGTCGATCGCCTCGTAGCGGAAGCAGCGCCCGGGCAGCAGGGCCCGGATCGGCGGTCGCTCGGCCCGCATGACCCGGATCTGGCCGGGCGACGTGTGGGTCCGCAGCAGCGCGCCCTCGAGATCCACGTACATCGTGTCCCACAGGTCCCGGGCTGGATGGTCGGGGGGGATGTTGAGGAGCTGGAAGTTCGTCAGGTCGGTCTCGACCTCCGGGCCCTCGTAGGTCACGAAGCCGAACTGGCCGAAGATCTGGGTGATCCGCTCGATCGTCTCGACGATCGGGTGGAGGGCGCCGCGGGGCATGGCCCGGGCCGGCGCGGTGACGTCGACGGCTTCGGCCGCGAGCCGTGCTGCGAGGGCCGTCGCCCCCGCCCCTGCCCGCGCCCCGGCGAGCGCCGACTCGACCGCCTCGCGGACCTCGTTGACGACGAGGCCCACCCGCGGCCGATCCTCCACGGGGAGCGAGCCTATGCCGCGCATCAGCATGGACAGCGCGCCGCCCTTGCGCCCCAGGTAGTGCAGGTCCAGCTCGGCGAGCGCCGCAAGATCGGGCGCCGAGGAGATCCGGGGCAGGGCCTCGTCGCGGAGGCCTTGAAGCTGCGTGGTGAGGGTGGCGAGGTCCACGGTGGGAAGCGGCGCCTCCATCTGCGAGGCCGGGAATCACGGACCCTCGCGGCGCCGGTGCGCGCGAGGGTCCCGCTGCGGTGGTCGTGGGCCGGGCGCGAGCCCGGCCGCGCCGTCAGGCGCCGCGGGCAACCTCGACGATCCGGCCAAACGTCGCGTCGTCACGGACCGCGATGTCGGCGAGGATCTTCCGATCGAGCGCGATCTCGGCCCTCTTGAGACCGTTGATGAAGTGGGCGTACGTGACCCCGTGGGCCCGGGTCGCGGCATTGATCCGCACGATCCACAGCTCGCGCAGCTGGCGCTTGCGGACCTTGCGGTCGCGGGTCGCGTAGGCGAGCGCGTGGAGGAGGGCCTCGCGCGCCGGCTTGATCAGCCGGCTGCGGGTTCCCTTCCGGCCCTCGGCCGCGTTGAGGAGCCGCTTGTGGCGGCGGTGGGAGGTGACTCCGCGCTTGACGCGTGCCATGGGATCAGCCCTTCTTCAGGTACGGCAGGAGGCGCGCGACCTGGTCGGCGTGCTCCGGCCCGATGAGCGTCTTGCCGGCGTAGCGGCGGGTGCGCCGTGACGACTTCAGCTCCAGGTGGTGGCCGCGCCAGGACTTCACGCGGATCGGCTTGCCGCTCCCGGTCACCCCGATCCGCTTCTGGCTGCCCTTGTGTGACTTCATCTTCGGCACGCCGGACTCACTCTCCCGTGATCGCGGGCAGCGGGCCCGCAGCGTCGACCGCGACCGCCGGAGCGGCACCTTCCACCTCGCCGGCCTCGGCCTGCGTCGTCGGGGGCCTCTCCCCCGCGACGGCCTCGCGCTGCTTCGGCTTGTGAGTCGACGCGATCGTGATATGCATTGACTTGCCTTCGAGGAGCGGTGCTCGCTCGAGGGCTCCGTGATCCTTCACCAGGTCCGCGAACTTGCTGAGGAGCTCCCGCCCGAGGTGCGGGTGGGTCAGCTCACGACCGCGAAACTGGACGGCAACCTTGAGCCGGTCACCCTCCTCGAGGAACTCGATCGCCCGGCGCACCTTCGTGTCGAAGTCGCCCTGGCCGATCTTCGGCTTCAGGCGGATCTCCTTGAACTCGACGGACCGGGACTTCCGCTTCGCCTCCTTGTCGCGCTTGGCCAGCTCGTACTTGTACTGGCCGTAGTCGAGAAGTCGGGTCACGGGCGGCGAGGCCGTCGGAGCCACCTCGACGAGGTCGTAGCCGCGCTCCTGTGCCAGGTGGAGGGCGTCCAGCGTGGGCATGACGCCCATCTGGTTCCCGTCCTCGTCGATCACCCGAACCTGTGGGATCCGGATCATCTGGTTGACACGCAGCTCTCGGCTTATGGTCGGCCCCTTCGCGCTATCGAGATCTCCGAGCACCCAAGAACGGCGTGCAAGCGCACGCGCGAACCGGGCGCGGATCGCCGGCGGAGAATAGCACAATCGTGCTGGAGAACGCGCGGTTCAGTCCGGGCGGCGGGCCGCCGTCTCGGCGGCGAGACGCTCGGCCAGCGCCTCCCACCCCTCGGCCGGCTGCTGCGCCCCGGCGCGCGTGCGCGGGGCGGCGGTCCGAGCCTCCGCCTCGCGGTCGCCGAGGACGAGCATGTAGGGCACCTTCTGCTCCTGCGCGACGCGGATCTTGTTCTGCATCCGCCCGTCGGAGTCGTCGACCTCCACCCGGATGCCGCGCCCCCGCAGGACGCCCTCCAGCTCTCGCGCCGGGTCGAGATGACGGTCGGCGATCGGGATGACGACGGCCTGCACCGGGGCGCACCAGAGCGGGAACGCTCCGGCGAAATGCTCCGTGAGGACGCCGATGAACCGCTCCAGTGAGCCGTAGATGGCCCGATGGATCGCCACCGGCCGCTGCTGCCGGCCGGCCTCGTCGATGTAGGTGAGGTCGAACCGCTCCGGGAGCATGACCCGGTCGACCTGGATCGTCGCCGTCTGCCACTCGCGGCCCAGGGCGTCGGTGATCTGGATGTCGATCTTGGGGGCGTAGAAGGCGCCATCCTTCGGCTTCACCCGGTACTCCAGGCCGGAGCGCTCGAGCTCGGCCCGCATGATCGCCTCGGTCTCGTCCCAGACGGCGACGTCGCCGAGCGCCTTGTCGGGCCGCGTCCCGAACGTCAGCGTGGGGGTCAGGCCGAACCAGGAGTAGGCCTCCCGGACCTCGCCCATCAGCCCCTCGATCTCGGCCGCGATCTGGTCCGGGCGGACGAAGATGTGGGCATCGTCGGTCACGAAATTGCGGACCCGGGTGAGGCCCGACAGGACCCCCGACATCTCCTTGCGATGGAGCACGCCGTACTCGGCCAGCCGCAGGGGCAGATCGCGGTAGGAGCGCAGGCGGCTCTTGTAGATGAACGACGACTCCGGGCAGTTCATCGGCTTGAGGCTGAAGGTCTGCTCCTCGGCCTCGATGAGGAACATGTTGTCCCGGTAGTGCTCCCAGTGGCCGGACTGCTCCCACAGCTTCTGGTGGACCAGCGGCGGGGTGTAGACCTCGTCGTAGCCGCGCCGCTCCTGGAGCTCACGCATCGCGCCGAGCAGCGCCTGGTAGAGCCGCCAGCCCTTGGGGTGCCAGAAGGCGGCGCCGGGGCTCACGTCGTGGAAGCTGAAGAGGTCGAGGCGCACGCCGAGCTTGCGGTGATCGCGCTTCTTCGCCTCCTCCCGCCGCCACAGGAACTGGTCCAGGTCTTCCTGCGTCTCCCAGGCCGTCCCGTAGATGCGCTGGAGCATCGGGCGCTTCTCGTCGCCGCGCCAGTAGGCACCGGCGACGGAGAGGAGCTTGAAGGGGCCGATCGCCGCAGTCGTTGCCACGTGGGGGCCCTTGCACAGGTCGCTGAACAGCCCGTGCTCGAAGAAGCTGGTCACCGGGAGCGGCTCGCCGGCGGCCCGCGCTCGCGCGGCGAGGTCGTCGAGGATCTCCACCTTGTAGGCCTGGCCCTCGGCGACGGCCACCGCGCGCGCGTCGTCGAAGGCCAGCTCCCGGCGAGTGAAGGCGTGCGCCGCCGCGACGCTGGCCGCCATCCGCTCCTCGATCGCCGCGAGGTCTTCGGGCGTCAACGAGCGCGGCAGGTCGAAGTCGTAGTAGAAGCCGTTCTCGATCGAGGGTCCGATGCCGAGCCTGGCCCCGGGGAAGAGGTCGACCACGGCCTCGGCCATGACGTGCGCGGCCGAGTGCCGCATCGCGTCGATCGGGGCGTGGGCGCCCGCGTCGAGCAGCTCGTCGGCCGAGCCGCGCACGGGCGCCTCGAGCGCCTCCTGGACCTCCATCGCCTGGTCGTCGGCCATCGTTCGTCTCCTCCGGAAGCACGAAGCCCCCCGTCCCTGCAGGACGAGGGGCCGATGCCTCCCGCGGTTCCACCCGCCTTCGCCTCGCCCGGCTGGTGCCGGCGGGCGCTCTCGTGGCCGCGCTAACGGGCGGATCCCGGGCCGGTTCACCGGCCGCTCGCGGGTGGTGCCATGCCGTCGGTTGCCGCGCCGGGTCTCAGCCGATGCCCGCCGCTCTCTGGTGCTCCGCTGCCGGCGCAGCGCATCCCGCTCGACGCGTTCGCGATCTGGTGGGCGGTAGAGGACTTGAACCTCTGGCCTCATGCATGTCAAGCATGCGCTCTAACCAACTGAGCTAACCGCCCGATGGCCTCGCATTCTACGGCAACGGAGGATCTAGGCGTTCCCGTCACGTGCTGGTGACGCTCCCTGGCCGCCCGACGGGCGAGCCCGCGCACGATCGCCACCTACACCACGGCCGTCTCGCAGCTCGCGACCTACCTCGCCGTGACCGGGATGCCACCCGCGTCGCTCACATCCCGCGTTGGCAGGTCGAGGCCTGGATCACCGACCCACGCCGACGGCCGGCGCGGCCATGGCGAGGGCGGCCGGCGCCCATGCGGAGTGTATTCTCGTGCCCGGGGTGGACACGGCGGGGCGTTCTGCCTCACGCACCACGATGTCAGCGGAGGCGGTGGGCATGACATCCACGGGCCCATCTGAGCACAATCCGGATCCGCCCTCGGTCCGCCAAGGCCGCGTGCGACGCCGGGCGCGCCCCCCGGTCCACTGGGCGGCGCCGAAGCCACGAGAGGTCGGGCCAGCGCCGGAGCAACGGCGGCGACGACCCCTCCCGAGCGGCCGATGGCTCCTGCTGATCCTCGTGGTCGTGGCGACTCTGACCACCTTGGGCTCCGGGATATGGGTGTCCACCATGCTGGGTGATCCCGAAGGTTGGCACGTCCTGCTCACCGCGCCCGTCGCCGGGCTCGCAGCCGGGATTGCGGCAGGGCTCATCGCTGCCTTCCGGCATATGCTCTCAGTCGGGTTCCTGCTGGCGCTCGTCGGCCTTGCCATCGGCGTCCTCGTCGGCTCGCTCAGCTGGGGGCCTCTGGGGGAAGGGGCGACCGGCCGGATGACGTTCATCGTGAGCGTCACCGGCATCCCCTTCGCGATCGGCTACGGGGTCGTGGCCCTCTCTCGGACGGCGTCGGGGAGAGATTTCCTGTTGTGGATCGGGTCGGCCACCCTATGGCACTTCCTCACGCGGCGCCGGTCGTGACGCGCCGCCGGTAGCCTCCAGACCCCTGCTCCACACGGTCCGCTCCGGGCACGGAGGATGGGGTCCGCACCCGGCGCCCGAGGGCCGACCCCGTGGCAACACTCCTGCCGGTCTCCGCCTGCGTCCGCCGGGTCCGCCGCCCCCACTTGCGGAGTCCTGAGCTCCAACCGCTCATCGGCGGACGTTGGCGGACGCCGGGGAACAACCTGGCGCGGGACCCAGGCGTTCTTCGGCTGGTGCGTCGAAGAGGGGCCCGGGGGCGAGGGACGGCAGGCGCTCCCGGCCAGGCCGTGGGGTCGGTGTCGCGCCAGTCGATCGCCCGTGGGGGCCTCGACGTCCTACTGGGGCAGCCAGTCGGTCGTCGAAAGCGAGGCCAGCTGGCCAGGCCCGTTGCATGGTGGCAGCCCATCGGCCGCCATTGTCAGCCCCCTTATGTCGAGCGAGTCGCCCGCGAGCGCCAGCTGGAAGTGGAGCGGCATCTCCACCGATCCGTCGCACCAGTTGCTCATCTGAAACGAGAAGGCGCGCGATTCGGACGGTGAGATCAGCGGTCCGTCGGCGTTGACGGACGGTCGACTGCGAAGCAGGACGTTCCCCGCTGGGTCGACGATGGCGACCACGGGCGAAGCCGGGAGTCGACACGGCACGCCGCCCAGGGTCCTGACACCGACATCTGCCCCCCGGCTGCCGGCCGCTCCGTCCAGTGGGCCGGCCGTCGCATCGACATCCGCTGCAGTGCACGGTCCGATGGCTGGCGTGGCCGGGGCCGGCGTCGCGCCAGTTGGCGCCGTGGATGGAGCCCCGCTGCCCGTGGCGGATGCGGTGGCATCGGTCGCAAGTGTCGGGGTGACGGTCTCCGCTGGCGACGGGCTGGGGCCGGTGGTCCCTCCGCAGGCCGCGAGCAGCAACCCTATCGTGGCGAGCGCACCGGCCGGCAGGAACGAGCGGTGGCGGTGGCGCCTCGCCGACGATGCGATCATGCGCTCAGGTCCCCTGCTCGGTCGGGCGTCACGGACGTGGATCCTACCGGTCTCGCCCTCTCACGAGCAGTGAAGTGTAGCGACTCGAGCCCGCCGGTCGGCCACGTACCAACCGGCTACGGCGCGGCAGGGACGTCTGGCTACTGACACGCGCGTGCGCGGCTTGGTAGCATTCCGTGGCGTCGCAGCACTCGGGTCGCCGAGGGCCCCGTGCCGCCCCTCGGTGTCGGGTCCACGCGCCTCCTCCGCCCAGGACGGCCGTGGCGGCGCGGCGTCGCCGCCTCGTCCAGACCAGGAGCACGGGAGAACCGAATGCAGGGCCTGCACCGCCGGTGCCTCCCGGCCATCCTCGCGCTCCTGGTCGCGATGGCGCTCGTCCCGCTCACGCCGGATGGCGCCGCCGCCGGCTCGGATTACGCCGCCAACTGCACCGTCCGACTCCGAGAGTCGCCCTCGACGTCCGCCGCGACGCTCGTCACCATGCCCACGGGCACGGTGGTGACCACCATCGAGACGGTGTCCGGCGAGCCGTGGTCGGCCACGTGCGGGACACTCGTCTCGGGGAACACCTGGTATGCGATCACCGCGATCAACGGCACGAGCGTGTCGTCGCGGTACGGGGTGAGCGTCGCCTACGCCGCCTCCGGGCTCTTCCGGCCGTCGGCCTCACCACCGCCGACCTCCGCGGTCTACCTCGAGGGAATCGACGTCAGCAAATACCAGGGGACGATCGACTGGACTCAGGTTGCCGGCGCAGGCAAGCGGTTCGCGATCATGAGGGCCACCCTGGGTCACACCTACCTCGATCCGATGTACGCCACGAACCATGCGGGCGCCCGTGCGGCCGGATTGCAGGTGACGGCCTACCACTTCGCTACCCCGTCGGCCTCCCCGGGCGACGCGCTCTCCGAGGCGGACTGGTTCGTCCAGCATGCGGCGCTGCTTCCCGGCGACCTCGTGCCGGCGCTTGACCTCGAGCAGGCCGGTGGGCTGTCGGCGATGGACCTCCAGGCCTGGGTCGGCGCGTGGCTCGGCGAGGTCTACGCGAAGCTCGGGGTCCGGCCGATGATCTACACGAGCCCCGCCTTCTGGAAGAACTCGATGGGCGACACGACCATGTTCGCCGACCAGGGCTACCCAATCCTGTGGATTGCGCACTGGTTCACATCGAGCCCGACGGTTCCCGCCGGCGATTGGGGTGGGCACGGCTGGACGTTCTGGCAGTACAGCAACTGCGGCTCCGTGGCAGGCATCTCCGGATGCGTCGACCTTGACCGGTACAACGGCACCGACCTGACGGGGCTCACATTCAACTACAGCCTGCTGCCGCCCGTCACCTTGGCCGTCACACCGGCGAACTCGCCGCCCACCCTCGTGGCGATCGCGCCGGCCACGGTCCGAGCCGGGGGTGACGACCTGATCGTGTCGATCCAGGGAGCGGACTTTGCGCCCGGCGTCTCCACCGCCTACTGGAACGGGACACCGCTGGCCACAACGTTCGTCTCCCCGATGCAGCTCACCGCGGTCGTGCCGGCCGGCCTCACCAGCACGCCCGGGATGGGCTTCGTGACCGTCTTCACCCAGCCCCCCGGCGGCGGCACCAGCGGTCCCGCGGCGTTCAGCGTCACGTCACCGACCCTCCCGAGCATCAGCATTGGCGCCTCCAGCGCCCTCGGCCTGAGGCCCACAACCGGCTACACCACCAGGACTCCGAAGGTCCAGGCCATCGGCAAGTACATCACCTGGAAGTTCGCGGGCGGCAGCGCGCTTGCCGGCCAGCGCATCAACGTCCTGATCGCGAGGAAGACCGATGGCGTCTGGGGCAGCCCCACGTA
>JAZDPM010000050.1:0-7517 GCA_043797725.1 Chloroflexota bacterium | reverse complement strand
GGATCGAGCGCCAGCGTGATCGGGAAGGGCCAGTCGAAGGGGGCGTTCCAGCCGCCGAAGAAGAGGACGACCGTCATCGCCGAGATGACGAAGACGTTGACGTACTCGGCGAAGAAGAAGAAGCCATAGCGCATCCCGGAGTACTCGGTGGCGAAGCCGGCCACGATCTCCTGGTCGGCCTCGGTCATGTCGAACGGCGTCCGGTTGGCCTCGGCGGTCGCGGCGATGAAGAAGATACTCAGGCCCAGGGGCTGCTTCCAGACGTTCCAGTCCAGGAGCGAACCAGCCTGCTGCTCCACGATGGAGCCCAGGCTCATCGTGCCGGCCAGGATGATCACTCCGACCACGGAGAGCGTGAGCGGGATCTCGTAGCTGACCGCCTGGGCCGCGGCCCGCAGGGCGCCGATGAGGCTGTACTTGTTGAAGCTGGCCCAGCCGGCCATCATCAGGCCCAGGACGTTGAGGCCGCCGATCGCGAAGAAGTAGAGCAGGGCGATGTTGAAGTCCTGCGCGACCAGGCCGGGCGCGAACGGGATCACGAGGAAGCTCATGATCGTCGCCAGGAAGACGGCCACCGGGGCGAGGGTGAAGATCGGGACGTCGACGCCGCGCGGGGTGTAGTCCTCCTTGCCGAGGACCTTGAACCCGTGGGCGAGGGACTGGGCGCTGCCGAATGGGCCGACCCGGTCGGGGCCCACGCGAAGGTTCATCCGGGCGATGATCTTCAGCTCCAGGTAGATCACGACGAACGCGGTCGGGATCGTGGCCACGATGATCACCAGGGCGGCGACGGCGAAGCGGACGGGACCCGGGTTCGCCCCCAGGAAATCGACGATTGGGGGCAGGAGCAGGACGACAGCGACCGTCGCGCCGGCGCCCAGCACGAGGAGCGCCGGCAGGAGGACCAGCAGCACCCGCGAGGGAAGGGAGAGCCGGTTCCAGTAGGACATGACGGCGGTCATCGGCGAGCGACTCTCACTTGTCCACGCCGCCCATGACCGGGTCGAGCGACGACATGATCGCCATCGTGTCCGGGATCAGGTTGCCCTGCATCAGGAGGCCCAGGAGCTGCAGGTGGAGGAAGCTGGGGTCGTGGATGCGCATCCGGAAGGGCTGGTCCGTCCCGTCGCTCACCGCGTAGCAGGAGTACTGGCCGCGCGGTCCCTCGACCGCGCTGTAGGCACGGCCCGGGCGTGGGCGCAGGAGGCGCGGCAAGCGCGCCATGACGGGCCCGTCGGGGATCTGGTGAAGGCACTGGTCGATGATCCGAAGGCTCTGCTTGATCTCATCGGTCCGGAGCAGGTAGCGCGCGAGCGAGTCGCCTTCCCGGCGGGTGGGGATGTCGAAGTCCAGCTCCGGGTAGACGCTGTAGGGATGCGCCCGGCGCAGGTCGAAGGGGACCCCGGAAGCCCGCAGGTTCGGCCCGGTGGCGCACATCCGAAGGGCCGTCTCGCGGTCCAGGATGCCGATCCCGCGAGCGCGCCGGACGAAGATCTCGTTCTCGTTGAGGAGCGCGGTGCCTGCCTCAAGCTGGGCGCCCGCCCGGCTCATCCAGTCGCCCAGGCGGCTCATGAACTCGTGGTTCAGGTCGCCGTTGACGCCGCCGATCCGGAAGTAGTTGAAGAGCATTCGGGCGCCGGTCAGGCTGGCCAGCATCTCCACGATTTCATCCCGCTCGGAGAAGCTCCACAGGATGGGCGTGATGCCGCCGAGGTCCAGGGCCATGAAGCCGAGGAACAGCGTGTGGCTGGTGATCCGGTTGAGCTCGCCGGCAATGACCCGGACGTACTCGGCCCGCCGCGGGACGTCGACGTCGAGGAGCTTCTCGAAGGCCGTGACCGCCGGCCACTCGCAGAAGATCGAGGCCAGGTAGTCGAGGGGGTCCATGTACGCGATCGACTGGTGGTAGTCGGCGTTCTCGCAGAGCTTCTCAACGCCCCGGTGGAGGTAGCCCAGGACCGGGTCAAGGTCCACGACCTGCTCGCCGTTGATCTTCAGGACGACCCGCAGCACGCCATGAGTTGCCGGGTGGTGAGGCCCCATGTTGAGGAGCATCTCGCCGTCGCGGAGGGCGTAGAACTCCTCCTGGCGCTCGGTCTGGGCGATGGGGATCGGCTCGAAGATGCCGGCGCGGTCGACCGGGATCTGGAGCGCCGGGTCGTCCAGGCTGGGGCGCGTCGGGGTCGACATGTCGCTCTCGCCTACGTCCCGGGCGACGTGCGCCGCATGGTGGTCTCGTCCGCGTCCCTGGGAGCGCCGGCACGCTCCATCGGCCGGAGCCCGCCACCCGGCGAGCGCGCGGCATCGTCGGGCAAGTGGAAGTCCTTGCGCAGCGGGAAGCTCCCGAAGTCGTCGGGCAGGTAGATGCGACGGAGGTCGCGGTTCCCCTCGAAGACGAGGCCGAACATGTCGTACGCCTCGCGCTCCAGCCACTCGGCGCCCTTCCAGAGGAAGGTGATCGACGGGATGCGCGGCTGGTCGTGCGGGATCCCGTCCACGATGACCCGCAGCCAATCTGGGGTGACCTCGCCCCAGAGGTGGTAGACCACCTGGAACGTGGTCCCGGTGTCCACGCCGCACAGGTCGGCCAGGTACTCGAAGTGGAGGTCCGGCTCGTCGTGCAGGATCCGCATCACCTGGGGCAGGTCGCCGGGCCGGATCCGGACCTCGGTCTGGTCCTGGTGCTGGCGGACCTGGCCCTCCACCGAGGAGCCCAGCTTCCGCTCCAGGAGCGACTTGAGCGCGCGGTCCACCGTCAGATCCCGTCCGGAGCGGTCGGGCCGATCGCCCGCTCCGGCCAGTGGCCGCGGCGCTGCCTGATCAGTTGCTGGAGCTTCATCATGGCGTAGATCAGGCCCTCCGGGCGGGGCGGACAGCCCGGGACGTAGACGTCGACGGGCATGACCCGGTCGATCCCCTGGATGGTGCTGTAGCTCCGCTTGTAGCGGCCGCCGGAGCAGGTGCAGTCGCCCATCGCGACCGCCCACTTCGGCTCAGGCATCTCCTCCCAGAGACGGATCAGCGGTTCGGCCATCCTCGTGGTGAGCGTGCCGGCCACGATCAGGACGTCCGCCTGGCGCGGGGAGGCCCGGAAGGGGAACATGCCCCAGCGGTCCATGTCGTTCTTGCTCGTGGCCGCGGACATCATCTCGAATGCGCAGCAAGCCAGGCCGGACAGAAGCGGCATGAGGCTGTTCAGCCGGATCAGGTCCAGGATGTAGTCGGCCTTCGTCGGGATGACGTCGAGGGCTTCCCAGCGGGCGTCGTTGCGGCGCCCCTCGCCGGACTCGTCGTAGCGCTTCAGAACGAGGGTCGGCGCCTCGTCGAGCGGAACGCCGCCGTAGGCCTCGCCATCCGCGGGCGTCCAGAGCGCGTTCGGCACCACGATCGCCTCGGCGATCTCGTCCCCGGCGTTCGTGGCCGGGACGGGCAGGCGGCTGCCGGGCGCCCCCGGGGGCGGGCCGCTTGCCGGCGGCCTCCCGGCTGGCGGCCTCCCGGCTGGCGGGCGGGTCAGCGCCACGTCAGCACCCCCTTGCGCCAGGCGTAGGCCAGGCCGAGCAGGAGGACGAGGACGAAGATCGCCATGGAGGTGATCAGCCCGGGGATCGCGTCGCGCACCACCAGCGCCCACAGGAAGATGAAGATCACCTCGATGTCGAAGGCAACGAAGAGCAGCGCGTAGATGTAGTAGGAGACGCCGAACCGTCCGTGCGTGTCGCCGTACGTCGGGATGCCGCTCTCGTACGGAAGCCCCTTCAGGTGGCTGCCCTTGGTGCGGTGGCTGATGAGCCACGAGGCGGCGATCACCAGGAACACGAAGGAGACGCCCGTGATCGCGAAGCCGACGACGTACCAGATGCCTTCCATCGCACCTCTCTGCGGCCGGAGGACCATCGGGTTCGCGACTGGTCCACCGGCCCGGCGGGAAGCTCGGGTGAGACGCGCGCACGCACGCGGCCTGGGGGCCGGACGTGCGACGCGCATGGTAGCAGGGGAGACCGGCCGGTTGTGCGCCGTGTGGGTGCCGCCTCGGCTGCCGCGTCCCCGGTGCGCCCGGCCGCGGCGGGCTACGCTCGCAGCCGCGCCCGGCCCCCGCTGCCGGCGCGACTACCGGCGCAGCGTCCCCGGCATTCGGAACGACAGCCCGCGCAGGGGCGGCTCCGTGACGATCCCGCGCCCGGCCAGCACTGCCCGGAACCCGCCGAGGTGGCGCGGGTCCAGGAGGCGCATCACGGCGCTCCGGAGCTCGAGGGCTTCGGACGCCCGGGCAAGCCTCGCCTGGCACCGCTGCACCAGCTCCTCGAGCCCGCAGCCGACGAGCAGCTCGGCCTGGGAGGTCTCGCCCAGCACCTCGAGCCCGGCGGCGGCCAGCGCGGCGGCCAGCGCGGTCGAGTCGACGTGGGCGGTGATGTCTCGCTCCCCGACGTCGCGGTACGGGGCCCCGGGATCACCCTCCGCCACGTGCCCGCGGTAGGTCATGAGCGTTCCGGCCCGCCGACGCGGCCCGTAGAGGTCGGCGGCCGGCGCCCCGTAGTCGATCACGACGACGAGGCCGGCTGCGAGTCTCCTCCCCGCCTCGCCCGCCCACGCCTCCACGGCCGGGCGGATCTCGAGCCGCTGGCCCTCGGCGAGCCCGATCCCCTCCCGCGCCAGGCGCTCCAGCCGATCGCGCAGCGCAGGATCCGACGGCTCGTCCAGCGTCTCGCCGAGCTCTCCGTCCGCCCCGACGGTGACCCGGACCTCCCGGGCCCGCCCGTCCCGGACCTCGAGGAGGTGGACCGGGAGCGCGTCGAGGTACTCGTTGGCGAGGATGACGCCGGCGACCGGGCGGTCATCGGGCCCCGCCGGGTCCACGACGGCCAGGCCGGCCGCGGCAGCGCGCGCGCCCAGCTCGGCCAGCCGGTGCCTGTTCATCTCGACGGGCGCGTACACGAGGATGTCGGCGAGCGGTGAGCCGTCGTCGCGGAGACCGGCGAGGATCGCCAGCGCCAGCGTCCCCGCCCCGGCGCCGTACTCGACCAGCGTGAAGCGGGCGGGTCGCCCGACGCGCTCCCACGCTTCCGCGATCTGCCGGGCCAGCGTCGCTCCGAAGATCGGGTGCAACTCGGGTGCGGTCAGGAAATCCCCGCCGCGGGTCGGCCGGGCCGATGCCGCGGCGTAGTAGCCACCCTCGGCGTGACCGAGCGCCAGGGCCATGAAGTCCGCGAAGGGGATGGAGCCCCGGCGCGCGATCTCGGCCCGGATGGCCGCCTCCGCCGGGGTGGTCACCGCGCGCGCTCCGCGGGCCGTCGCGCGCTGCGCTCCACGAGCAGGCGCAGGCCGGGTCCCACGAGCGTGTGCCCGCCCAGAAGGATCGGGATCCGCGCGTTCGCGGCCGCGACGGTGAGCGCCCGCAGCCATGGATCGACGATTCGCCCAGGCAGCAGCAGGTCCGACGCGAACCGGTCCTCCGGTGACGGCCAGGCTTCCTCGTCGGTGCCCAGGCGGTGGGCAAGGAGCACGCGCGTGTCGACGACCGCCGCATCGCCGAGCCGGGCGAGGAGCCGGCCAAGCTCCCCGGGTCCGGTGCAGTCCAGGAGGAGGCCGAGCGCCGACGCCGGCGGACGGGCAGTCGAGGCGGACGCGGTCGAAGCCCCGGCGATCGAAGCCCCGGCGATCGAAACCCCGGCGATCGACGCAGCCGGGAGACCGTCAGGGCCCTGCGCCAGCCGGGACGCTGCCCGAAGCCCGCGCTCCTCGATCAGGGCCCGGACCCGGCAGGCGGCGTGGCGCTCGAGCGCGGCGAGCGTGCCGGCCGAGGTCCGCCCCGCAACCGTAAGCTCGGCCCGACGGTCCGTGAGCACTGACCGGAGGGCGGCCAGTCGGGCCTCGATCGGCGACCCCGCCGCGGCCGCCGAGAGCGCGCCGCCGGCGAGGACGACGTCGGCGGGCGAATCCAGGTCGATTCCAAGGCGGGGCAGCCGGCGCAGGTCGTCCACCCGGTACCCGGCGACCTCCTCGAGCCAGCGCGGCAGGGCGTTGTCGGCGGGGAGGTCCGGGAGGTCCCGGAGCACCGCGGCCCCGGCGACGGCCACCGCGTCCGCCGAGTAGCGGTTGTTCGCCAGCGCGCGCGGCAGATCGGAGGCCGCGGCCGCCACGAAGGCGCGGTAGTCGGCCGGGCGCGCCAGCGCCAGCGCCCCGGATCCCAGGACTACGAGGCCGGGCGTGTCCGCCGCCGCGGCGAGGCGTCGCAGGCGCGCCCCGAACGGCTCCGCCCGCTCCTCCTCGACGAGGGCGACCGACGTCGCTCCCGCCGCCCGGAACCCCGCGAGGTGGCGGGCGCCCAGCTCCCGGCGGGCGGTGTCGAGCGCGCCCGCGAGCGGACCCGCGTCGGCGGGGAGCGGCGGATGGAGGACCAGGACCGTGACGGCGCTCACGCGCGTATTCTCGGGGCATGGCGACACGATGGCGCGACCGACGCGGGCGGCGCGTCCGCGCGTACGTCGGCCTCGGCGCCAACCTGGGCGACGCGGAGGGCACGCTCACAGCCGGGGTCCACGCCCTCGCGGCCCTGCCCGGAGCGCGTCTCGCCGGCGTCTCTCGCCTGTACGCCACGCAGCCCGTCGGCGTGACGAATCAGCCGGAGTTCCGCAACGCGGTCGTCGCCCTCGACGTCCCGGCCGGGCCCGACCCGGAGACCGGTGCCCTCGCGCTGCTCCTCGCGCTCAAGGCGATCGAACGCGCCTTCGGGCGGCAGGCCCGCCAGCGCTGGGGCCCGCGCGAGCTGGACCTCGACCTCCTCGTCTTCGGCCGCCACGCGATCCGGGCCGGGCGCCCGCCCGCCGCCCGCAGCGAGGATCCGGCGAAGCCGGCGATCCAGTGGCTCCAGGTTCCCCACCCGAGCGCGCGGGAGCGGCTCTTCGTCCTCGCCCCACTGGCCGACCTCGTCCCCGGGCTCCGCCCGCCCGGCTGGGGTGAGACCGTCGCCTCGGCCCGCGGCCGCGCGGAGGAACGCGAAGGCGCGGAGGCGGTCCGCCCGGTCGCGCGCTGGGACGCCGCGCTCCTGGCCTGGCGACCCGGCTGAGGCCGACCTCGTTCGGCTACAGCGGGATTCCGCAGCTGGAACTCACGCGAGTATCTATGGGCGCCGGCCCTGATCCCGGTTCCGCAGCTGAAGGCCTCGAACCGGTGGAGCCCCGCCGGCTCGCCGACGATGGCCGTCTCGGCCCACCGGGCGGAGGGAACGCGCCGGGATCGTGAAGGGGCAACCTGATCAAATGGACGCCACGGGAACCGTATGCGGGGTCGGGCGGCGTCGGGATCGGGGCGGGCCGCCGCCTCGTGCGTGAGTCCTGGGGCCTGTCAGTGGCCGATCCAGTCACCGGCGCGCCAGCGCTCTCTTCTGATCGGGTGCACGCCCGGGCAACCTGCGCAAGGTTCGCCTGGCGATCATCTGATCGGATGGACCCGCGTTGCCGGCTCGGAGACGATCGCTTTGGCGTGAGGGCGGGTGGTCGGGACCGGCGGATCGGGCCGGC
>JAZDPM010000030.1:0-6239 GCA_043797725.1 Chloroflexota bacterium | reverse complement strand
GTCCTGACCGCGGCGCCCAGCAGCAGCCCGCCGCACCACCTCGGGCCGGGCGCCCAGCGCCCGGCCCGATCGATCCCCCATACTCCCTCCAACCAGCCCCGCCCAAGGAGCCCGTTCGCCCATGCCCCCGATCGCGCAGATGTGCCGCAGTGTCTGGTGGGCGTTCGCCGTCGCCGGCGCCTTCGCCGTCGCCGCCGCCGCGCTGGTCGCGGCCGCGGTCGTCACGCCCGGGCGGGGCGCTGCGGCCTGGCAGGCGCTGGCCGGCGTCCTTCTCCTCATCGCGGCGTTCCGAGCGCCGGGCGGCCTGGCCCGGACACTTCCGTTCCTTGGCGCGGCCGGCACGGGCGTCGTTCTGGGTGGGGCGGGGCTCGCCTTGCCGACGCTCGACCCCCGGATCGCTCTCATCGGCATCGGGATCTGGGGCGCGGTGGCTGCCGCCGGCTATCTCGCCATCGCCCGGATCGCCCGCGCCCTCCACGTCCCTGACGGGGGCCTCTACAGCGTCGGCTGGCTGGGGCTCGCGATCGGGATCGCGGTCTCCACGCTCCCGGCCTTCGGGCTCGGCGCATCGACGTTCGTCCCGGCCGGAGCGCTTGCCGCCACGGGCGCAGTCTCGATCATGGCGGCGGTCCGGCTCCGCGTGCTCCCGGACGAGGCACCGCCGGCCTTCTCCCACCGCGAGGCGCGACGGCGCGAGCGTTCCGATCGGCGACCCTGAGCGACGGTCGGGCCTGCCCCGGGCGGTTCAGTCCGGGACGGGGACTCGATCGGGGTGCGGCCCACGGCTGCGCGCCCCCACCCGGTGCCCGACGTCGAACGCGGCGAGGTCGGCCGCCAGCACCTCGGGTCGCTTCGCGCCGACGGTGTCCCGGATCGCGTTACGGACCGAGGTCGGCCGGACGAGCCGGAGGTATCCGACCAGCGCGCCGAGCGCCACGACGCTGACGAGGGAGTCGTCCCCCGCGTCCTTCGCCAGGCGCGTGCAGGGGATCCGCAACTCGGTGATGTCGTCCCGCCCGGAGACCTCGCCGACGAGCGTCTCGTTCACCACCAGCAGGCCGCCGGGCGCGACGTGCGACGCGAACTTCGCGTGGGACGGTGGGTTGAGCACCACGGCCGCGTCGGCCTGGTCGATGATCGGCGAGCCGATCGGCTCGCTCCCGACGATCACGATGCAGGAGGCCGTGCCCCCGCGCATCTCCGGCCCGTAGGAGGGGATCCAGAGGACCTCCCGATCCTCGTTCATCGCCGCCCGGGCGAGCGTCTTGCCGGCGAACAGGATCCCCTGGCCTCCGAAGCCGGCGAAGATGATCGAACGCTCCATCCTCATCGCTCCGCTGGCACCGGGCCCGTCCCGGCGGCCCGCGTCGTGGCGTCCGGGCCGCCGGAGGCGGCGGGCTCCTTCGTCCGGTCGACGATCACGCCCGGCCGGTACTCCAGGGCCACGACCTCCTTGAGCCGCTCGATCGACTCCTGGGGGGTCATCCCCCAGCCGACCGGGCAGTTGCTGATCACCTCGACGATCGCGAACCCTCGCCCCTCCAGCTGGACCTCGCAGGCGCGTCGCAGGTACTGCTTCGTGCGCCCGATGGAGGCCGGGTCCGCTACCGACCCGCGCGCCGCGTAGGCGACGCCGGGAAGGACGGCGAGCATCTCGGTCATCGGCATGGGATACCCGTGGAGCGCCGCGTCACGGCCGCGCGGCGACGAGGTGGTTCGCTGGCCGAGGAGCGTCGTGGGGGCCATCTGGCCGCCGGTCATCCCGAAGATCCCGTTGTTGACGAAGACCGCGGTGAGGAGCTCGCCGCGGGCCGCCGCGTGGACGATCTCGCCGGTGCCGATCGCCGCGAGGTCGCCGTCGCCCTGGTAGGTCAGGACGAAGGCGTCGGGACGAACCCGCCGGATCCCGGTCGCGACGGCCGGGGCGCGGCCGTGCGGAGCCTCGACGAAATCGAGGCCCAGGTAGTCGTAGGCGAAGACGGCGCACCCCACCGGGGCCACCGCGATGGTCCGCGGCCCGAGGCCGAGGTCGCCGAGGACCTCTGCGATCAGGCGGTGGACGACGCCGTGGCCGCAGCCGGGGCAGTAGGTGCTGGTGCGGTCGACGAGGAGCTCCGGGCGGCCGAAGATGACGCGCGCTCCCTCGGGAATGGCAACGCTCATCGGCTCGCCTCCCGGGACTGCTCGGAGGTGGCCGTCCCGAGGTCGTGGAGGGCGGCTGCCACCTCACCCGGCGACGGGACCATCCCGCCGATCCGGCCGGTGAAGGCCACCGGGACCCGGCCCTCGACGGCGAGGCGGACATCCTCGACCATCTGGCCGGCTGACAGCTCCACGACGAGGATGCCGCGCACGGACTCGGCGAGCCGGCGCAGCGCTTCGCTCGGGAAGGGCCAGAGCGTGATCGGCCGGAAGAGGCCGGCCCGGAGCCCCGACGACCTTGCCCGCGCGATGGCCGTCCGGGAAACCCGGGCCGCCGTTCCATAGGCCACGATCACGAGGTCGGCGTCGGCGAGGTGCTCGCCAGCGTGGCGCACCTCGCGATCGGCGATCGCGGCGAACTTCGCCTGGAGGTGCCGGTTGTGGGCCTCGAGGTCCTCGGGTTTGAGGTGCATCGAGCGGACGACCCGCGGCGGTCGCCCGGCCGCGCCGGTCGTCGCCCATGGGGCGTCGACGCGCGGCGGCTCGCGGAACGTGAGCTCCACCGGCTCCATCGCCTGGCCGAGGATGCCGTCGGTGAGGATCATCACCGGCGTCCGGTAGCGCTCGGCGAGCTCGAATGCGTCGGCCGTGAGCGCCATCGCCTCGCTGATGGACGCGGGTGCCAGCACCGGGACCCGGTAGTCCCCGTGGCCGTGGCCCTTGGTGGCCTGGAAGTAGTCGGACTGGCTGGGCCCGATGGTCCCGAGCCCCGGGCCGCCGCGCATGACGTTGATCAGCACGACCGGGACCTCGGAGCCGGCCATGTAGCTCATGGCCTCGGCCATAAGGCTGATCCCGGGGGAGGACGAGCTGACGAGGACCCGGGCGCCCGTCGCGGCCGCGCCGAGGGCCATGTTGATGGCGCCCAGCTCCGACTCGGCCTGGACGAACGGCCGGCCCTCCTCGGGCATCCGCCGGGCCATCCACTCGAGGAGCTCCGCCTGCGGCGTGATCGGGTAGCCGAAGTAGGCGTCGCAACCGGCGCGGATCGCCGCCTCGGCCATCGCCTCGTTCCCCTTCATGAGGACGCGGCGGCCGCGATGGCGCGGACTCGGCCGAACGGCCCCCTGGGCGTCCGACGGTGCGCGGGCCTGCTTGGTCGTCATGCCGGCACGTCCCGCGGGGGCCTCGGGCGAGCCAGGATCGTGAGGACGCAGTCGGGGCAGACGCGGGCGCAGTGCGCATCCGACGTGCAGGCGTCCGGGTTCGTGATCCGCACCGGGTGATAGCCCTGGACGTTCACCCGGTTGTCGTCGAGGGTCAGGATGCCCTTCGGGCACACGGCGATGCAGAGGGCGCAGCCCTTGCAGCGGTCGACGTCGATAAGGACGGGCTGGAATGGCGCGGGCGCGGCCCGACCTGCCCCGGCCGGGTCCGCCGCGCCGCCTAACGAGAGGTCGTCGAGGGCGGACTCCGCGACGGCGATCATGCGCTTCGGTTCCTCCAGCGATCGCGTGTTGTGTGTCGAGCGTCGTCCCGCGGCGAAAGGGCGGGGGAGTGCCGCAAGGTGGCGTGTGGGTATCGTAGCGGCCCGTTCGGCCGGCGGCATGCCGGCCGCGGCCCGCGGAGGCAGTGGTCAGCGCGGGCCTGCGTTGGCCGGGAGTCGACGCTCCGGCGGGGAGCCGTTCAGCTCCCGCCAGCGGGCACGCAGCTGGCGCTCGGTGAGCGGGCCGGCCGCGGAGTCCTCCACGGGGCGGTCCCGGCGGTGCCGCATGTCGGCCAGTCGCAACTCGCTCGCCAGTCGCGCGTGCACGGGCCCCGGGCCCACGATGACGACCCGGTCGTCGGGTGGAACCATGCCGGCCACCTGCCGGAGGTAGGTGCCGATGAGGTGCTCCCGCCGTCGCTCGATCAGGTCGTCCGGGTCGGCGCCGCCACCGGAGCGGACCCGGGGATCATGGCGGACTCGACCCGTCGAGCGGTGATGGGGCGGCACCTCCGAGAGCACCCGCCTGACGACGGGCGGATCCGCGCCGTCGCCGGCGGGACCCTCGCCACCGAGGAGGATCGCCTCGTTGGCGTCGAGCCAGACGAGGGTGACGGGTCGCTGCTCGTGCTCACGCTGGAGCCTCATCGGAGCGCCTCCGACCTTGTCGCGGCGGGCCGGGTGGCCCCCGCTCCTGGCCCGATGTTGCGCCCCTCCGTGCTCGTCGGCCAGAGTCGACCGTCACGAAGGAGCCGCCGGGGGCCATCCTTGGGCCGTTCGGCCCATCCGGCGGGGAGGGCGGCGGACGCACCCTCTGTGCATGGCTGCATCCGTGGAGCCGGGCGCGCGCGTCCCCGCCGCCGGGGCTGGAGGGCGCGCGGCAGCCCGCCGAATCGTGGTCGAAGGCGTCGTCCAGGGCGTCGGTTTCCGGCCGTTCGTCTGGCGCCTGGCCACGGAGCTCGGCCTCTCCGGGAGGGTGCGCAACGCCGCCGGCCGGGTGGAGGTCGAGGTGGCGGGCGACCCCCGCGCCCTGGACTCCTTCGTCAGGCGCCTTCGCGGCGACGCGCCGCCTCGCGCGCGCGTCGATGCCGTGACCTCGACGCCCCTGCCGGAAGGGGAGGCGGGCGACCTGCCCCTGCCCTTTGCCATCGATGAGAGCGTGAGCGCGGCGGCAACCGAGCGCCTCTTTCCGCCTGACATCGCCACCTGCGACGACTGCCTTGACGAGGTTCGCGACCCGGCCGATCGGCGCCACCGCTACCCGTTCACGAACTGCACGAACTGCGGTCCCCGGGCCACGATCATCGAGGAGCTGCCCTACGACCGGGCCCAGACGACGATGCGGGCCTTTCCCCTCTGCCCGGCCTGCGCGGCCGAGTATGGCGACCCGGCCAACCGGCGCTTCCACGCCGAGCCGGTGGCCTGTCGCGCCTGCGGGCCACGCCTGGCCTACCGACCGACCGACGCGCCGGCCGCGACCGCCCACGAGGACGCCGCGCTGGCGGCCGCGGCCGCGGATCTCCTGGCGGGCCGCATCGTGGCGATCAAGGGCCTCGGCGGGTACCACCTGGCCTGCGACGCCACCGACGAGGCGGCCGTGCAGCGGCTCCGCGACCGGAAGCGGCGGTGGGCCAAGCCGTTCGCGATCATGGTCGCCGACCTCCCGGCGGCGGAGCGGCTCGCCCGGGTGAGCGCGACCGAGCGGGCCCTGCTCGCCGGGCCGGAACGGCCCATCGTCCTCCTCGTCGCGCGCCGGCCCGGCGTGCCGAGCCTCGCGCCGTCGGTCGCCGCCGGCAACCACCGGCTCGGCATCTTCCTTCCGTACACGCCGCTCCACCACCTGCTGATGGCGGCAGTCGGCCGGCCGATCGTGCTCACGTCGGGCAACCTCTCCGACGAGCCGCTGGCGACGGACGACGCCGACGCGGCCGACCGCCTGGCCGGCCTGGCCGACTCGTTCCTGGTCCACGACCGCGAGATCCGGGCGCGCTACGACGACTCGGTCAGCCGCGTGGTCGGCGGGCGGGTCTCGATCGTGCGGCGGGCTCGCGGCTACGCCCCCGCGGCGCTGGAGCTCCCGGTGGCCGCGGAGCGGCCGCTCCTCGCGGTCGGCGCCGAGCTGAAGCACACGTTCACCCTGGCCCGTGGGCGTCGTGCCCACGTTGCCCCCCACAACGGCGACCTGGAGGACCTCCCGACGCACCGGGCCTTCACCGACGGCCTCGAGCACCTGGGTCGGCTCCTTGCCCTCGAGCCCGAGGTCGTCGCCCACGATCTCCACCCCGAGTATCTCTCCACGAAGTACGCCGTCGCGCGCTTCCCGCCGGAGCGCCGCATCGCGGTGCAGCATCATCACGCCCACGTCGCCTCGTGCGCTGCGGAGCACGGGCTCAGCGGGCCCTTCATCGGGGTTGCCTACGACGGCCTGGGAATGGGCGACGACGGGACGCTCTGGGGCGGCGAGATCCTGGTCGCGGACCTCCTCGGCTACCGCCGCCTGGCGCGCTTCGGACGGGCGCCACTCCCGGGTGGGGCGCTGGCCGTGAAACGCCCCTGGCGAATGGCCCTTGGCTACCTCCTCGCGGCCGAGGCACCGGCGGATGAGGCCGAT
>JAZDPM010000021.1:0-3813 GCA_043797725.1 Chloroflexota bacterium | reverse complement strand
GCGAGGCCGACGGACGTGACGCGCGCGCCCGCCTCGCGGAGCCGCATCACCGTGACCCAGTACTCAAGATCCTCGACGCCCTCGCCGGCGAGGACCGCCACGTGCATCCCGTCGAGCTCCATCGCTCCTCCTTCTCCGCGGCCCTGCTGCCCCGGCGCCGCGGCCGCGGTGCGGCGGTGCGGCGGTGCGGCGGTGCGGCGGTGTTTCCGCGGCCTCGGTGCCACGGTGCTCTCGCTGAGGATACGACGCCCCCGCCGAGCCGGCCGGTGCCGTACGATTCATCCATGACCTCCCCCATCCTCGCCGACCGCATCCGCGACTTCCTCGCGGCGCCCGGCCGTTTCGCCACCCTGGCCACCCTCGACCCCGACGGGGCGCCCCGCCAGGCCGTCGTCTGGTACCGCCTCGACCCTGACGGGCGGCTCACCGTGAACAGCGCGGAGGGCAGGCGCTGGCCGGCGAACCTGCGCCGCGATCCGCGCTGCTCGCTGACCGTCCCCGACGCGGCCGACAGCTACGCCTTCGTCGCCCTCACCGGCCGCGTCGTCGAGACGATCGACGAGCAGGCGCTCGCGCAGGCCGACATCGCGGCCTTCGCCCGCCGCTACCACGCGGACGACCCGGCCAAGGCGGAGCAGATCGTCGCCCGCTTCCGAACCCAGCACCGGGTCTCTTTCCGGATCGAGATCGTCGTCGCCCACGACCACCTGGAGGAGTGACGGCGGTGACATCCTCCCGCGACCGCCACCCACTCCGCGTCGGGGCGCTCCTGTGGCCGCAGAAGACCACCTGGCCTGAGCTGCGCGAGGCGGCCCTTGCCGCCGACGCCGCCGGGCTGGACTCGCTCTGGACCTGGGACCACCTCCGCGCCATCGTCGGAGACCCGGACCAGGACATCTTCGAGGGCTGGGCGCTCCTCGCCGCCTGGGCGGCCATCACCGAGCGGACGCAGCTGGGCCTCATGGTCGGCGCCAACACGTTCCGCAATCCCGGCCTGACGGCCAAGGCGGCCGTCACGGTTGACCACGTCTCGGGCGGGCGCGCCTGGCTGGGGATCGGCGGCGCCTGGTTCGAGCACGAGCACGTCGCCCACGGCATCGACTTCGGCAGCGGCTTCGGCGAGCGCCTGGACCGGCTCGAGGAGGCCGTGGCCGCGATGGCCGCGCTCCTGCGCGGCGAGGACGTGACGAGCCCGGAGGGGGGCCACTACCGGTTCCACGAGCTCCGCCACCGGCCGTTTCCCCTCCGCGGTCCGGGACGCCTGCCGATCATGATCGGCGGCGGCGGCGAGAAGAAGACCCTCCGGACCGTGGCTCGCCACGCCGACGGCTGGAACGTCTCGGGCTCGCTGGAGACGATGAAGCGGAAGGTCGAGGTCCTGGCCGGGCACTGCGCCGACGTCGGCCGGGACGTCACCGAGATCGAGTTCACGCTCTTCCCCTACGTCTGCCTCCGCGACGACCCACAGGAGGCGCGCGCCGCGCTGCGCGAGCGCCTCGCCCACCACGGCGACGACTACGACCCCGATCCCGCGGTCGACTTCCTGGGTCCCGAGGAGCGCGTCGCAGAGATGTGGCGGCCGTACCTCGAGCTCGGCTTCACCCACCTGATCACCGACCTCGCGGCGCCGTTCGACCGCGAGACGATCGAGCGCCTGCCGGGCGTCCGGGCGCTGCTGGCCAGCTCCTGACCCGGAGGACCTCCATGAACCGTCTTGGCCGTACCTTCAACGCGATCGGCGGCTCGCTCATGGCCCGGAGCGGGCGGGTCGGCATCCTCGTGACCACCGGCGCGAAGACCGGCCTCCCGCGGCGTGCCCCGATCGGCTTCGTGGCCCGGCCCGATGGGACCATCCTCATCGGCTCAGGGAGCCCGAAGAACCGCGGCTGGACCGCGAACCTGAAGGCCGGCCCAGCGGCGACCTTCTCGGTCAAGGGCGTCGAACGGCGCTACCGGGCGCGCCTCGTCGGCGGCGGCGAGCGCGAGGCGGCTCTGGCCGAGCTGAGGGCGAAGATGGGCGGCATGGCCGAGCGGGCCGACTGGGGCGACCTCTTCGTCCTGGAGCCGGAGGAGCCGGGCGTGATCGAGGCCCCGGAGTGACGGACGTCCGCTTCGGCGCCCAGCTCTGGAGCCAGGCCTCCGACTGGCCCGCGTTCCTCGGGGCCGCCGTGGCGGCCGAGGAGGCCGGCTGGGACGCCGTCTGGACCTGGGACCATCTCCACGCCATCTTCGGGCCGTGGGAGCAGCCCGTGCTCGAGGGCTGGCTGGCGATGGGCGCCGTTGCGGCGCGGACGTCGCGGGTCCGGGTCGGGCTGATGGTGGGGGCGAACACGTTCCGCAACCCCGGCCTCACCGCCAAGCTCGTCGCCACCCTGGACCACGTGTCCGGCGGCCGCGCGGACCTGGGCATCGGCGGGGCCTGGTTCGCCCGCGAGCACGAGGCCTTCGGGATCGACTTCGGGGCCAGCGTCGGCGAGCGCCTGGACCGCCTGGACGAGGCCGTCGCGGTGATGCGCCGCCTGCTCGACGGCGAGCGCTTCAGCCACGCCGGCCGCTTCTACCGGTTCGACGATGCGCTCCTGCGCCCGCGCCCCGTGCAAGCCCATCTCCCGATCCTGGTGGGCGGCGGCGGGCCGAAGAAGACGCTGCGCATCGTGGCCTTGCGGGCCGACGCGTGGAACACGAATGGCACGCTCGACGAGGTCGCCGCGCGCGACGCCATCCTCCGTGAGCACTGCGCGGCCGTCGGGCGCGACCCCGCCACGATCGAGCGGACGGTCAGCTTCCCGATCGTGATCCGCGACGACCCCGCCGCCGCGGCCGTCGCCTTCCGGGCCCTGTGCGACGCCAACGGCACGCCCGACGCCGGGAAGGTGCCGACGCTCCTCGGCCCGCCCCAGCTCGTCGCCGCCGCCATCCGCCCCTACGTCGACCTCGGCTTCGCCACGATCGTCGTGCGCCTGCCGGCGCCGTACGACGCCGAGACCATCGCCCGGATCGGCGAGGTCCGGGCCGCTCTGGCCGGCTGAGGAACTGGCGGTGCCGCGCGTCGTGGCCCTCGCGGGCGGAGTCGGGGGGGCGAAGCTCGCCCACGGGCTGGCGGCCGTGCTCGCGCCCGGGGAGCTGAGCGTCATCGTCAACACCGGCGACGACGAGGAGTTCCACGGCCTGCTGGTCTGCCCCGACCACGACACGGTGCTCTACACCCTCGCCGGCCTCGCCGACCGCGAGCGCGGCTGGGGCCTGGCCGGGGAGACGTGGGCGGCGGCCGCGATGCTGGAGCGGCTGGGCGAGCCGGCCTGGTTCCGCCTCGGCGACCGCGACCTGGCCCTCCATGTCCACCGCACGCGGCGCCTGCGGGAGGGCATCCGTCTGACGGAGGTCAACCGCGGCGTGCAGCGGGCGCTGGGCGTGGCCACGCCCATCCTGCCGATGGCCGACGAGCCGGTTCGCACCCGCGTCCGGACGCCCGACGGCTGGCTCGCCTTCCAGGACTACTTCGTGCGCCTCCACCAGGCGCCCGACGTCCTGGAAGTCTCCTTTGCCGGGATCGAGAACGCCCGGCCAACCCCCGAGGTGGCCGCGGCGCTCGCGGCGGCCGAGGCCATCGTGGTCTGCCCCTCGAACCCGTTCGTCTCGATCGGCCCCATCCTCGCCGTCCCGGGGATGCGCGCCCTGCTCACCGCCGCGCGAGCCCGGGGCGTCCGGGTCGCCGCCGTCTCGCCGCTCGTCGGTGGACGCGCGCTCAGGGGCCCCGCCGACCGGATGGCGCGCACCCTCGGGGCGGAATCGAGCGCGACCGGGATCGCCCGC
>JAZDPM010000020.1:0-4388 GCA_043797725.1 Chloroflexota bacterium | reverse complement strand
TCGAGGCCGGGGGCCGGACGGACGAGTACGACGCGCTCGTGCGGCGCATCCTCGGCCTCATCGACGCCGAGCGCGGCGGCGAGGTCGCGACGCTGCTGCCCGCGGAGCTCGAGCAGCGGTTCGGGGTCACGCCCGACGCGGAGCGCCTCGCCCGGCTGGTTGGCGAGCTGGCCCGGATCGCCCCCTACCGGGCGTGATCCGGCGACGGGAGACGCCGGCGGAAGGGCGCGCGCGGCGGGCGGCGGTCGATGACGCCGCGGCGGTCGTCGACGCGGCCGCACGGTTCCTGGAGGCCCGCGCGCGCTCCGTGGGCGAGGTCCGCCGCCGGCTCCGCGACGCCGGCTACCGGGCCGATCTCATCGAGGGCGCCATCGAGCGCCTGACCGATCTCGGGATGCTGGACGACGCGGCCTTCGCGCGGGCCTGGGTCGAGTCCCGGGATCGCGCGCGACCGCGCGGGGCGCGGGCCCTCCGCGACGAGTTGCGCCGCAAGGGCGTCAGGGCCCAGGACGTGGAGGCCGCCCTCGCGGCCCGGGAGGCTTCATCCACCGGGATGGACGAGGACGATCTGGCCCTGCGTCCCGCTGCCGGGGAGCGCGCTGAGTCCGGGGCCTCCGATGAGGACGCCGGCGCGCGCCTTCTCGCGCGGCGCGGCGGGCCCATCCTGCGCGAGCCGGAGCCCCGCAAGCGCCGGGCGAAGGCCTACGCGCTCCTGGCTCGCAACGGGTTCGACCCCGATGTCTGCGCGCGGCTCGCGACGGCGTGGCTCGCCGACGGGGTGCCCGACCCCGACGAATAGACGGCCGACCCGTCGCTCTGGTACGGGACAGCCCGGGGGCGGGCCGTTCACGTTCCAGGACGGGCCGTTTGACCCTCCCGGTCCCGGGCCGTACCCTGTGCGCAACCCGGTCGCGTCCCGGCCGGCCAAGTGATGCACCTTTCATCCGGCGAGCCCACGCCGGTCCCCGGTCCGCGACGTCCGCGAGGGTGTTCCGGCCGACGCGGCGATCGCCGCTTCCGCGACAGACTCGACGGCCGCACCCCGGCCGGACGGGAGGCGAGAGCACATCATGGATAACCCCGTCGTCGTGGCGGTGGCCCTTCTTGCGGCCATCGTCGGCGGCCTTGCCATCGGATTCCTCGCCCGGGGTCGCTGGGCCAGCCAGTCGATGCGGGTCTCGCAGGAGAAGGCCGCCCGGATCGTGGCCGAGGCGCGGACCCAGCAGAAGGACCTGATCCTCGAGGCGAAGGACGAGAAGCTCCGTCTGCAGCGCGAGGCCGAGGACGAGGCTCGCCAGAAGCGCACCGAGCTGTCCTCGCTCGAGCGCCGGCTCCTGACCCGGGACGAGCAGCTCGATCAGCGAACCGACATGCTCGAGCAGCGCGATCGCAAGATCCTCGACAAGGAACGCGAGCTCGACCGGGCCCGCGAGGAGATCGAACGAGCCCGGGTCGAGCAGGTCGCGGCGCTCGAGAGGATCTCCCAGATGACGGCCGAAGACGCGAAGGGGCAGCTCCTCGACGCGGTCCGTGCCGAGGCGGAGAACGACGCGGTCCGCCTGGCGCGCTCGATCGACCGGAAGGCGCGCGACGAGGCCCAGGACAAGGCCCGCGAGGTAATCGTCACCGCGATCCAGCGCGTGGCCGCCGACCACACCGCCGAGCACACGGTTTCCGTCGTCCACCTGCCGTCGGACGAGATGAAGGGCCGCATCATCGGTCGCGAGGGCCGCAACATCCGGGCCCTGGAGCAGGCGACGGGGATCGACCTGATCATCGACGACACGCCCGAGACCGTCGTCCTCTCGGGCTTCGACCCGGTGCGCCGGGAAGTCGCCCGGATCGCCCTCACGAAGCTGATGGCCGATGGCCGGATCCACCCGGGCCGGATCGAGGAGGTCGTCGCCAAGGCCCGGGCGGAGGTCGATCTCGTGATCCGCGAGGCGGGAGAGGCGGCCGCCTACGACGCCGGCGTCCCGGGCCTCCCCGTGGAGATCCTGCGCCTGCTGGGGCGGCTCAAGTTCCGCACGAGCTACGGCCAGAACGTCCTCAATCACGTGGTCGAGACCAGCCGCCTCGCAGCGATCATGGCGGCAGAGCTCGGCGCCGACGTCCAGGCGGCCAAGACGGGCGGCCTTCTCCACGACATCGGCAAGGCGATCGATCACGAGGTCGAGGGACCCCACGCTGCCATCGGCGCCCAGGTCGCCCAGCGCCACGGGCTCTCGTTCAAGGTGATCAACGGGATCGCCGCGCACCACCAGGAGGTGGAGTACGCCTGCGTCGAGGCGCCGATCGTCCAGGCTGCCGATGCCATCAGCGCCTCGCGTCCCGGCGCCCGGGGCGAGTCCGTCGAGATGTACGTCAAGCGCCTGGAGGACCTCCAGGCGATCGCCGGGAGCTTCCCGGGTGTCGACCGCACGTTCGCCGTGCAGGCCGGGCGAGAGGTGCGGATCCTCGTGCGCCCCGAGGAGATCGACGACCTCTCGGCCACTCGTCTCGCCCGCGACATCGTGCGCAAGATCGAGGAGACGCTGTCATATCCGGGGCAGATCAAGGTGACGGTCATCCGCGAGACGCGGTCCGTCGAGTACGCGAAGTAGGCGAGGGGTGACCGCACCCCGCGCGCCGCGACCGTGCCGGATCCTGATGATCGGCGACGTCATCGGGAAGCCCGGGCGCGAGACGATCGAGCGGATCCTCCCGGACCTGCGGACGGCCGACGGCATCGACCTCGTGGTTGCCAACGGCGAGAACCTGGCCGGGGGGATGGGCCTGACCACGGGCACGGCCGCCAGCCTCTTCGGGGCCGGCGTCGACGTCATCACGTCGGGCAACCACATCTGGGACAAGCGCGAGATCTACCCTGCCCTCGAGACCGACGAGCGGATCCTGCGGCCCCACAACTACGGGACCGATGGCGTCCCCGGGCGCGGCTGGGGCGTCTTCGAGGCGGCCGACGGGACCGACGTCGCGGTCCTCAACTTCCAGGGCCGGACCTACATGATCCCGATAGACAATCCCTTCACCGAGGTCGACCGGCTGCTCGACGAGGGCGCGGACACCCTTCCCCCGGTGCGGGTCGTCGACTTCCACTGCGAGATCACGAGCGAGAAGAACGCCTTCGGGCTCCACCTCGACGGGCGCGTCAGCGCGGTGGTCGGCACCCACACTCACGTGCAGACTGCCGACGAGCGGATCCTGCCGAAGGGGACGGCATACCAGAGCGACCTCGGGATGACCGGGCCGCTCCACTCGGTGATCGGGTTCGACCCCGCCACCGTCCTTCCGCGCTTCCGAAACGGCCTTCCGACCCGCTTCGAGGTAGGGGGCTGGCCAGTCGTCTTCAACGCCCTGCGGGTCGACGTGGACCCGGCGACCGGGCGTGCCCTCGCCGTGGAGCGCCTGCGCCGGATCGTGGAGCACGCCTGATGCCGCGCGACAGACGGGCGCCGGCGATCGGTCGCCTGGTCCCGCCGAGTCCCTCGCGGGCGGACTTCCACGCCCACACGAATCGTTCGGATGGTCTGCTCGAGCCGTCCACCCTCGTCGCGGCGGCCGCGGCGGCCGGGGTACGCACGCTGGCGGTGACCGACCACGACACGCTGGCCGGGTACCGCGAGCTGGTCGCGCCGGGGGGGCCGGCGCTCCCGGCGGGCCTCGAGCTCGTCCCCGGGATCGAGATCAACGCCACCGTCGCCGATACGGCCGCCCTTCCCGACGGCGAGCTCCACCTCGTCGGCCTGGGTGTCGATCCCTGCGCGGCGTCGTTCGAGGCCGTCCTGGACCTCCAGCGTGGGGTGCGCCGCTGGCGCTTCGAGCGGATGCTCGCGAGGCTCCGGGAGGCGGGGGTTGCGGTGGACGCCCAGCTCGAGGGCCTCGACCGCTGCACCGAGGAGTCGCTGGGCCGGCCCACGATCGCGCGGGCCCTCGTGGAGGCCGGGTTCGCCGCCGACGTCTCCGACGCCTTCGACCGCATCATCGGCCCCGGCAGGCCGGGCTACGTCCGGCGCGAGGCGATGGGCCCGGGTGAGGCCCTCGCCGCGATCCGCGGCGCCGGTGGCCTGCCGGTGCTGGCCCACTTCGCGGCTGCTTCCGAGCGCCCGGACCTGGTCCGCGATCTCATCGACGCAGGCCTTGCCGGGATCGAGGTTCACCACCGCAGCTTCGACGCCGCGACGGTCGAGCGAATGCGCGCCGTGGCGGCGGCCCTCCGGCTCGTCCCCTCGGGGGGCACGGACTTCCACGGCGACGAGGGGACGTACGCCGAGGCGATCGCGGAGACGTGGATCCCCGACGACGTGGCCGAGGGGATGCGGACGGCCCTCGCGCGGGGGCCCGCGGCCGTCGCCCGATGAGCTCGCGGCAGCTGCCCGTCCTCGAGATCC
>JAZDPM010000015.1:0-7472 GCA_043797725.1 Chloroflexota bacterium | reverse complement strand
GCGAAGTCGGCGATCTGGTCGCCCTCGGGGTCCCAGAACCGGACAGACGGCGCGTCTTGGACTACTTATGGACGCTCGCCGGAGGTCATCCTCATCTCGCCCAGTACCTGCTTGAATCGATGCCTCTTCCCATTCCCTTCGAGTTGGACCAGGACGGTGACAAAGCCGTCCGGGATTGCGTGACAAGGCTCCGGTCATTCGTTCGGACCCTCGACGAGCTTTCTCGAAACGGGGCTCGCCAGTTGGCCCACGGCACAATCCCGGCGACCCACATCGGGGATGCACTTGTCGACGCTGGGCTCGCCCGCCACGAGGAAGGTCGTCTCGTAGTGAATGGCGACATCGTCCGGAGAGCACTCCTCGCGGACGCCGCCGAAGTCGAGGCCGACCCACCCGGCATCGAGGATGCGGCCTGGATGGCCGCCATTCTCCGCGCGGGAGAGGGCCCGGGTGTCGAGTTCAAGGAATCGGTCAAATGGGACATCAGGCGGCAGGTCGAAGACGACGCACTGAAATACGAAGTGCCCCAGGCGATCGCCGCGTTCCTCAACTCCGATGGGGGATCGCTCCTTCTGGGAGTAGCCGACGACGGTTCGCTCACCGGCCTTGCGCCAGACATGGCACTCGTCCGCCGTACCCCACGCTCGATGGCATCACGCTCCTGGTCAGCAATCTTCTCCGTGAAGTCCTCGGCGGCGCTGCGGCGCGAGATGTCCACTTCGCTTCCGCAACGTCGCAGGCAGGCGCAGTCCTCGTCCTCACCGTCGAACCAGCGCCAGGACCCGTCTACGCAGAAATCGGCAAGAAGCCCCACTTGTTCGTGCGGATAGGGCCCTCGACAGTGGAGCTCAATGTTCGCGAGGCCGTTGACTATGTGCGCAAACGATGGCCGCTCCACCTCGGGGATCAAGACCTGGGGGCGCAACAAACATAACTAGTATTATCGGCAGTAGGTGCGCGACTTGCGTTACTGCGTCAGACGGGCGTCAGGCCTGTGCCGGCGAGACCGAGTCGATCGAAGTACTCCTGCACTGCGACCACGAGGCGCGCAGCGTCCGCGACCAGGTGCTTGGCCTCCTGCAGGTCGTATGGAGGGTCGTCGGGCTCTGGATATCGGGCAGCCGTCTGAACCGCGGATAGAGCGACCATGTCGCCGAGCACGTCGCGAAGGCCCGCCTCGCCCGGACTGCGCCTGATGAGGAAGAGCAGATCGTGCGTCATTGGGGGCTCGTCGCCCCCTAGCGCGATGGTCGCCTTGAGGGCCTTCTCTGCCCCCTGCTGAGCGAGATATGCGGCGTGGCGGGGCGCTGCCCCGGCGATATCGACGAGTGCACGTGCCGCAGCGAGGTCCCCAAGGGCCGTTCGAAGCCACCAGACGGCCGGCTCAGGCGGCATCGCCACGGTCATAGACGACTTGTCCCTCCTGGAGCGCCCAATACACCACGCCAGATGGACGACCAGGGATACGACCGTCGATCTCCTCGGCCGTGGCCACGACGACGTCCGCGGCCACGGCCAGATCTTCGAAGGATCGACGGATGGCGATACGCAGGGCACGACGGTTCGATACCGCATCGACGACAACCAGCAGGTCGTAGTCACTGTCCGCCCGTGCGTCACTTCTGGCACGTGACCCGAACAGCACGATCCTCGCCGGATCCGCGCAGCGAACGATGCGCCCGACGATCATCGACAGCCACGGGTCGGTCGTGACCGCTGGCCGGACTGGGGCGGCGGGGAGATACGGCGCCACCGCCTCCTGGATCTCGCGCGCCCGTTCCGCGCGCCCCTGGCGAACGAGCGCTGACCAGTCGGGCATCGGCTCGCCGGTGGACGTCTGCTGCGGGGAAGGCGGAATCAGCAGGCGCTCGGCGTCCGGCGCGGTCACGCCGTCCAGGTCACGTTCCTCGATCAGGTGCTGCGTCCCGACCTTCCGGGATGCAAGCTTCCCCTCCCTGATCCAGCGGCGGATCGTCTCCGGGTTGCGGCCGACCCGTCGAGCCGCCTCAGGCACGGTCAGGGTCATCGGTCCCCTCCACTGCTCTCGCGCGCATGTGACGACGGTATTGTAGCATACTACAACACCAGTGCCGCTGCTTCGGCGCCGTGTCGGCACCCGATCGCGTCTGCCGGTGTCGGGATACAAGAACCGGCACCCGTCCGAGGGTGCCGGTGCTGATTGGATTCCGTGAAACACGAGCGGTTCATGGTGGGCGGCGGAGCAGGGCACCGGCCCCGACCGCCGTCACACGCCCGCGCGGGTGTCCGAGCTGATGTTGCCCGCTCGGGGCCGCGTGGCGAGGTTCGTCACGCCGCGCGTCGAGTCGGCCGTGCACGGCGGCGTCGCAATCGGCCCTGCCGAGCGAGCCCTGCGTGCAAGATCCGGTCTCACGACCATGGCCGACGACGTCACTGCGCACCCCTCCAGCGGCAGAAGCGAGCGTCCGATGTGACAATCCTACCCCCGTAGCGCAAGTCCCCGCGCCGCGCTCATCCCGGCCCTCGACGGGGACGTCCCTCCCCTCCCCCGCCGCCGTTCGGCGCGGCGTCCCCGTGGGCCCGGCCCCGTTCAGCCCCCCGAGAAGACCGGGGAGACCAGGATCCGGTCGCCGGGATGCCCCGCGGAGGAGGTGCGGGAGTCTAGGGTCCAGATGGACCCTTCGCGGGGACCGGGCGGCCGCCGTCGGCCTCCCGGAGGGTCTCCTCCCAGCGCGCCGCGGCGGCGCCCAGCTCCCCCGCGAGGGCGGGCGCTACCCGGCCCCGGACGCGGACGTCTCGGTCCCGGTATTCAAGCTCGATGGCTCCCCGCTCGCGGACGCGGGCCAGGAGCTCGCCGGCGGCATAGGGCACGGCAAGGTCGACGTCCACGCCGAGGGAGGTCAGGATGGCGGCCAGCTCCATGCGCAGGGCGTCGAGCCCGAAGCCGGTGCGCGCGGAGATGAGGACGCTCCCCGCGACGATCGGCGCGGTGGCGGCAGCGCCGCCGTCGGCACCCAGGAGGTCCGCCTTGTTGAAGGCCACGAGGCGCGGCTTCTCCCCCGCCCCGAGCTCGTCGAGGACGGTCTGCACGGTGACCCGGTGCTCGGCGAAGTGGCCGTCGGAGGCGTCGACGATCTCGACGAGGACGTCCGCCCGGGTTACCTCCTCGAGGGTCGCCCGGAAGGCGTCGACGAGCTGGTGCGGGAGCTTGTGGATGAAGCCGACCGTGTCGGTCAGGATCGCCGTCTGGCCGTCGCCCAGCTTGACCTGGCGGCTGGTGGGGTCGAGCGTGGCGAAGAGCTTGTCCTCGGCGAGCGCCACCTCGCTCCCGACGAGGGCGTTGAGGAGGGTCGACTTGCCGGAGTTCGTGTAGCCGACGATGGAGACGGTCGGCACGAGGCGCCGGTCGCGGCCCCGGGCAGCGGTCGCCCGCTGCTGGCGGACGTCCTCGACGCGCTCCTTCATCTTCTTGATCCGCTCACGGATCAGCCGGCGGTCGGTCTCCAGCTGGGTCTCGCCGGGCCCGCGCGTCCCGATGCCGCCGGCGGTCCGCGAAAGGTGTGTCCACATCCGCGTGAGCCTGGGCAGCTGGTACTCCAGCTGAGCCAGCTCCACCTGGAGGCGCCCCTCGTGGGTCCGGGCATGCTGGGCGAAGATGTCGAGGATGAGCCGGCTCCGGTCGATGACCTTGACCTTGAGGAGCTCCTCCAGCGCCCGCTGCTGGCCGGGTGACAGCTCGTCGTCGGCGACCAGGACGCCGAAGCCGGTCTCCGCCTTCGCCGCGAGCAGCTCCTCCGCCTTGCCCTTGCCGACGTACCAGTTGGGGTCGACGTGGCGGCGGTTCTGCCACTCGGCGCCCACGACCTCGGCACCGGCCGTCTCGGCCAGCGAGGCCAGCTCGGCCAGGCTGTCCTCCGCGTGCCAGCCGGGGTCGTCGCCCGTGTCGACGGCGACGAGGAACGCCTTCTCGATGGGCGGCGCGAGATCAATGGTGGTCGGTCGGGGCATGGAGGGAGGATACCCCGCCGGCCCGGGCCGCCGGGGAACCGCTCGGGTCCCGACGGGCGCCCGTTCGATCGCGGCGAGACGTTCGCTCAGGCGACGGGAACGATCACCTCGGTGCGCCAGAGGGCCGGGTCGGGCTCGTCATCGGGATTGGTCCAGTAGACCTCCCACATCGGTCCCGCGACGGTCCGCCCCTGCTCGCCGATCCAGCCCATCAGCGCCCCGTACGTCTCGCCGATCGTGTCGTACGGGCCCATGTGCCATCCCACGGCGAGCGTTCCCCCGGGGAGCTCCGTCGGCAGCGCGCGTCCCTGCCCCGCCGAGGCAGGCTCGAGCAGAGTCACGCCCGCCTCGTAGTCGAGGTTGCCCGCGCCCCCGTCGGGCTCGCTGAAGTAGCGCGTGAAGGGCGGTCCCTCGGGCGTGCGGCCGGCCGCCTCCGCGGCGTGCCACACCTCCGCGAGGGCCACCCCGAGCGTGGCCGAGATCTCCTCGAGGTTCGAGTGAAGGGGGATCGCGAGCGCCGGCCGCGGCGCTCGCTGCTGGATCTCGAAGGTTGGCACGATCCTGGCCTCCTTGTCCGTCGGCACCCGGCATCGGGCGGCCGCGAGGGGCGGGCCCGGGACACCGGGCATCGTCGTGATTCTCGCACCGTGCGGGCCCATCCTGCCGGGCCGCGCCGCGCGCCACGGGCGCGCCCCGCGAGGGCAGCGGCGGCCTCAGAGGGGGGCGAGGGACAGGGCCGCCGCCACCGCACGCGGAACGCCCGACGGGTCCGCGGCGTCCAGGGTCAGGTCAACTGGCTCGCGACGGAACCAGGTCCTCTGGCGGCGGGCGAAGGCGACATTGCGACGCACGTTGACTTCGAGGTACCCGGCCCGGTCTAGCCGCCCGTCGAGGAGGTCCCACGCCTCCCGGTAGCCGATCCCCGAGAAGGCCGGCAGGCCGGGGTCGAAGCGCTCGCGCAGCGCCGCCGCCTCGGCAAGGATCCCCCCGTCCAGCTGGGCCTCGGCCCGGCGGGCGATCCAGGCCCGGTGGGCCGCATGGTCGGCAAGGTCGAGGCCGATCGAAAGGGTCGGCCCGTCGTAGCCGTGCGGCTCGGGCAGCGGCGCGTCGCCGGCCAGCGTCGCGATCTCGAGGGCGCGAACGACTCGCCGAGGGTTGCGCAGGTCGGTGCGCGAGGCGAGGCGCGGGGCAAGGGCGCGGAGGCGCCCGACGAGGTGCGCCAGCCCATCGCTCGCGAGGTCGGCATCGAGGGACGCCCGTGTGGCCGGGTCCCAGGCGAGTCGCTCGACCGCCAGGCCGCTCGCCACGGCGGCGATCCAGAACCCGGTGCCGCCTGCGAGGATCGCGATCCCCCCGGCGGCCGCGATCTCGGTGAGGACGCCAGTGGCGTGCTCGACGAAGTCGGCGACGGAGAACGGCTGGTCAGGCTCGGCGAGGTCGAGCCCGTGGTGGGGCACGCCGCGACGCTCGGCGAGGGTCGGCTTGGCCGTCCCGACGTCCATCCCCCGGTAGACCTGGCGCGAGTCGGCGGAGATGACGTCTGCCCGCCGGCCACCCGCCCGGAGGGCGAGGGCGATCTCGATGGCGAGGGCGGTCTTGCCGGTCGCGGTCGGGCCGCCGACGACGATCAGGGGCGGCTGCGCTCCCGCGGGCGGTCGTGCCGGCGCGGCGTAGGGCGAGGTGGTCGTGGCGCTCCCCTCCCCCGCCCTACGCGAGGACGCCGCGGAGGCTGTACGGGCCGGCGCCCACGATCCGGGCCTCGACGATGCGCCCGACAAGCTCCGGCGGACCCGCCAGGTGGACGAGCTTGTTCTCGCGCGAGCGGCCGAACAGGCGCCCGGAACCCCCGGCCAGCGGTCCCGCGAACGGGTCTTCCCCCGCCAGCGTGAGGGGCGCCCCCGCCCGCTCGGCGGGCGCCTCGTGCTCGTGGTCGTGCGCGCGCGGACGGGCGACAGCGTCCACGAGGATCGACGCGCGACTGCCGAGCCGTTCCCGGTTGCGCTCGAAGCCGATCGACTCCTGGAGCGCGAGGAGGCCGTTGAGCCGCTCCCGCTTCACGGCCGCGGGGACGTCGTCGGGGAGGCGCGTGGCGGGCGTGCCCGGGCGCGGCGAGTAGGCCGCCGCGAAGACCTGGTCGTAGCGGACAGCCCGGAGGAGATCGAGGGTCGCCTCGTACTGGGCGTCGGTCTCGGCGCAGAAGCCGACGATGACGTCGGTGCTGATGGCGATTCCCGGGACGGCCGCCCGGATGCGCTCCAGGCGCTCCCGGTAGTGTTCGACGGAGTACTGGCGACCCATCCGCCGGAGGACGGCGTCGTCGCCAGACTGGACCGGCAGGTGGAGCGCCTCGCAGACGGACGGGCAGTCGGCCAGGGCAGCCACCAGGCGGTTCGAGAGGTCCCAGGGATGCGAGGTGACGAAGCGCAGGCGCGGGATCGCCGGCCCCCCGTCGTCGCCCCGGATCGCGTCGATGGCCCGGACCAGCTCCGCCAGGTCGGGCCGGCCGCGCCGGTCGAGCTGGCGGCCCGCCCAGCGGTCCTCGCCGGCGTCGGCAAAGCGCGCCTCTGGCGGCAGGTCGTGGCCATAGCTGTTCACGTTCTGGCCGAGGAGCGTGACCTCGCGATACCCGGCCCCGGCCAGGGACCGAGCCTCGGCGAGGATCTCGTCGAAGGGCCGGCTCCGTTCCGGGCCGCGACTGAAGGGGACGATGCAGTAGGTGCAGGTCTTGTCGCAGCCGTAGATGATCGGCAGCCATGCCGCGACGGCCGAATCCCGGCGGAGCACGCCCCCGGCCACGGCTGCCGCGCGCGACCGCGCCAGGTGGTCCGCAGCGGAGACCGCGACGCCCTTCACGACAGCTGTCGCGGCGGTGGCGGGAAAGGCTCCGACCGACTCCTGCGCCGAGGCAAGCCCGAGGCGCTCCACGATCTCCGGCTCCTGGTCGGGACGCAGGAACAGGTCGACGGCCGGGAAGCGGCGCGCGAGGCCGTCCCGGTCCCGCTCGCGGACGGCACAGCCGGTCAGGACGATCCGCATTCCCGGGTTGGCGCCCTTCAGCGCCCGCAGGATGCCCTGGCGGCCGATCACCTTCGCCTCGGCGGCTTCGCGGATCGCGCAGGTGTTGATGACGACGAGGTCGGCAACCTCCATCGACGGCGCCTCGGCGCATCCGGCAGCCAGGAGGCGGCCCGCCATCTCCTCCGAGTCACTCCGGTTCATCTGGCAGCCGAGCGTCCAGACCCAGAAGCGCGGCAGAACCTGGTGCTCGGGCCGGAACTCCGCCACGCGCGCGTCGTCCGGGGCGACGGCGGACCGCGGGGCACCGTCGCGGGCGGGCGGGGCCGGGATCTCGAGGACGGGCAGCTGCCGCGAGCTCATCGGGCGACGGCCGCGGGCCCCCGCGCGAGGGCCGTCCGCATCCCCTCGGCCACGTCGTCGGGGATCCACGTCTCCGCGATCGCCTCGGCGTACGTCCCCTCGTCGCC
>JAZDPM010000004.1:0-3264 GCA_043797725.1 Chloroflexota bacterium | reverse complement strand
GATCACGAAGGCGGCGCCGCCCCGCCCGCAGTGGCCGTCCACCCGGTCCCAGCCCTCGCTCCCCTTCTCCGTCGCCATGCTGAAGTAGACGACCCGGCCCCCGGAGCTGCCGGCCATCCGGGCGACGAGCGGGTCGTCGGCGTTGAGGACGGCGGTCCCGGTCCTGGGAACCGCGTCCACCAGCACGCCCTTGACCGCGGCGAGCTGGCGGAGCGTGTCGATCCCGCCCCGGCCCAGGTGGTCGCCGGTGACGTTGGTGACCACTGCCACGTCGTTGCGGTCGTAGCCCAGGCCCTCCCGGACGATCCCGCCCCGGGCGACCTCGAAGACGGCCATGTCCACGGTGGGGTTCTGGAGGACCATCTGGGCCGACTTCGGGCCCGACATGTCGCCCTTCCTGGTGAGGCGGCCGTCGATGACGATGCCGTCGGTCGAGGTCATCCCGACCCGCCGGCCCATCAGCTTGAAGACGTGGGCGATCATCCGCACCGTCGTCGTCTTGCCGTTCGTGCCCGTGACGGCCACGATCGGGATCCGCGCCGGGGCGCCTGCCGGGAAGAGGAGGTCCAGGACCGGCTTCGCCACGTACTGCGGCTCGCCCTCGGTCGGGTGGGTGTGCATCCGGAAGCCCGGCGCCGCGTTCACCTCCACGATCCCCCCGCCGGTCTCGCGCACGGGCTCGGCGATGTCGGGGCAGATGAAGTCGATCCCGGCGATGTCGAGGCCGACGACGCGGGCCGCCGTCTCGGCGATCTCGACGTTGTCGGGGTGGGCCTCCATGGTCCGGTCGATCGAGGTCCCGCCGGTCGACATGTTGCCGGTGAGGGCCAGCTTGACCCACCCGCCCGCGGGGGGCACGTCGTCCAGGCCGAAACCCTGCTCGCCCACGATCGCCTCGGCCACCGCGTCGACCGTGATCCGGGTGAGCACCTTCTCGTGCCCGATGCCTCGACGAGGATCGCTGTTCGCGATCTCGACGAGCTGGCGGATGCTGCGCTTGCCGTCACCGGTCACGGAGGCGGGGACGCGCTGGGCGACTGCCGCGAGCTTCCCGCCGACGATGAGGACGCGGTAGTCGTTGCCGGTGATGAACGACTCGACGATCACGTCGCCGCCCCGGCTCTGGCGCTTCGCCTCCGGGAAGTGGCCCCGCACCGCGTCGGCGTCGCGCAGGTTGAGCCCCACCCCGCGGCCGTGGTTGCCGTCGAGCGGCTTGACCACGACCGGGTAGCCCAGGCGCTCGGCGGCAGCGACCGCCTCGTCATCGGTCTCGACGACCTCGGCCCGCGGAACAGGGAGGCCGGCCGCCGAGAGGAGCTGGTTCGTGAGGCTCTTGTCCGACGCGATGTCGACGGCGATGCCCGAGGTCTTGCTCGTCATCGTGGCCCGGATCCGCTGCTGGTGCACTCCCTGCCCCAGCTGGACGAGCGAGTAGCGATCCAGGCGCAGGACCGGGATGTCGCGGGCGATCGCCTCGTCGACGAGGGCCTGGGTCGACGGCCCGAAGGCAAGCCGTTCGGCCAGCCGGATGAGGCGCTCCATCTCCGCCTCGAGATCGAAGGCGAATTCGGGATCGTCCGGGTCGACCAGATGGTTGACCAGGCGCACGGCCATCCGGCCGGCCTCCAGGCCGACCTGCTCCTCGCGGTACTCGTAGATGACGTGGTAGCGACCCTCGGCCCCCGCCGAGCGGGTCTTGCCGTGGCGGGTTTCGGTCCCGGCCAGGTTCTGGAGCTCAAGGGCCACATGCTCGGCGACATGGCCCAGCCACGTCCCATCGCGCAGCCGGCTGACGAATCCCCCGCGACGGCCCACGGAGCAGGCGTGGTCGTCGAGCGTGGGCATCATCCCGACAAGGGCATCCGTGAAGTGCGGGATCGTGTTCGATGGCCAGCGCTCGAGGTCGCCGAGATCCACGAGCATCCGGACCACCGGCTTGGGTGACCAGTAGTTGGGGCCGCGAAGGACGCGACTCTCCAGGATGCGAAGCGTCGGCCGGGCACGCTCGCCGCCGGCCTGCTCCGGGACCGGCGCGGTCGCCACCTCCCGCGCGTCCCGCGTGCGCCTCGTCCTGGCCACGGTCCCTCTCCCTTCGTCGCGCTGCGCCGGATCGGTCGCCCGCCGGCTACTCGGAGGCGACCTCCCCGACCGCGAGCGGCCGGAGCGCCGGGGCCGCGATCCTGACGCGATGCCGGAGGTCGAACCGGTAGCCCGCGGGCAGCGAGTGCATCAGGACGTTGCTGATCATGAGCGGCCGGTGGCCGGAGACCTCCCAGGCGTCGGTCTCGGCGGCGGTCCCGTCCACGATGGTCACGCTGCCCCGGCCGATCACCTCGAGGACGTGGTCGGGCGTGACGACGCCGGCGGTGTCCTCGTCGATGCCGATCCCGAGCAGGCTGGGGTTCTGGGCGACGAGGGCGAGGAGCCGGCCGAGCCGGTTCCGCTGCTGGAAGTGCTGGTCGATGATCACGCCGGGGAGCAGCCCCAGGCCGACGCTGATCTGGGCCATCCGCTGCTTCGGAGTCAGACCGGAGGCCCCGAAGGCGATCATGTGGGTCGAGAGCGCCGAGGCGCCGGCGCTCGTGCCGGCCACGACGGCCCCGGCCCGGTACCGCTCCTCGATCGCCTGGGAGAGCCGGGTGCCGCCGATCGTCGAGGAGAGGCGAAGCTGGTTCCCCCCGGTCAGGAAGACGCCGGTAGCGCCGTCGACGAGGGCCGCGTGGGTGTCGTCGTTGGCCGCAGGGCGGGCCTGGGCAAGGATGGGATCCACGCGCTCGGCGCCGAGGTCGGTGAAGACCTCCCGGTAGCGCTCGGCGACCTCGGCCGCGGATGACGAGGCGGTCGCAACGACGGCGATCCGCGCCTTGGCCCCGCCCGCGAGCGCGATGAATCGGCTGAGGATGACCCGATCGCGGATCTTGTCCTCCGCGCCGCCGATCACGATCAGATGGCCGGTTCGCATGGGTCCGCGGAGTATACCGGCGCCCGGAGCGCCCGTGCGATACTCGGCAGGCGATGGCCCGTTCGGCGCTGCTCCTGGACTCCTCGCTCCCGCGGGTGCGCGCCGGCGTCCTGCGGCGCGCGCTCCGGCGCGAGGTGACCCGGCTCCGGCAGCCCCGTCACGTCGCCGCCATCCTCCTGCTCGGGATCGCCGGCGGTATCGGCATCGCCTCGCTCTTCGCCCGCGGCGAGCTGGCCGGCGCCGATGCGCGCGCCTACTGGGCGGCCGTCCGGATCTGGCTCAACGGCGGCGACCCGTACCAC
>JAZDPM010000003.1:0-6475 GCA_043797725.1 Chloroflexota bacterium | reverse complement strand
GGAGCGGTAATCACGCTCGCTCTCGCGCTCGCCTACGGCGTCTGGGCGTTGCATGGGGAGGCGGTGCCGATCGGTGACTGGCAATGGCTGGCGGCACGTCTCCTCATCTTCGTCCCTCTTGCCGTCGGCTTCGCGTTCTCGGTGCAGCAGTCTGGGCTTCACAGAAAGCGAGAGGTCAAGGCGCGACGGTATGAACTTGCGTTCGAGGCCCTCGAGCCATACGCCGCGTTGCTTCCCGACAATGAGAGATACAGCCTGCGCGTCGATCTGGCAAAGAAGGCCTTCTTCGCGCCAGACAAGGACGATCAGGACGAGGAGGCGCTCGTCAGGAAGGATGTGATCGAGCGGGCATTCGACCTGGCGAAGACAGCACTGAAACGGTGATTCCATTTGAGGGGCGTGGTCCGCAACCCTGACGCCGACGTGGTCCTCGGGGACCCTCGCCGCTGGGCGCAGACTTGCCTGACGTCGCGCCCGCTGCCGGCTCCACGGAGGGGGGCGGGGATGGGGGGCTGCGGCCATCTTCGAGAAGCTCCGCCGGAGCCGCTAGGTCCTACCGATCGCGACGGGCTGGTCGCCCGGGAAGCTCGCGCTGTCGCAGGCCATCATGGACGCGGATTCTGCTTCGGTATCCCTGACACCATGAACCCGTCGTGTCGAGCGGGAGAACGTCGCGCTTCCAGCGCCGGACTCGAAGCTGCTCGGGGGGCGCTTCAGCGCCAACGTGCGGAGCGAGACGTTTAAGCACCGATCCGATCTTTACGTGCTCTGCGTCGCGGCCCATGTCGGCACCGGGACCGTCGAGACATGCTGGCTCGTCCCCTCCGGGGTGCTCGCCTCGAAGGCGAGGCGCGACCGGCAAGGTTGGTATCGTTTCAATGGCACACCTGCATCCTGCTCTCGGCAAGTGGGTGTAGACTCGCTGCAGCTTCCCCGACTGCACGATCGTGCGTGGCCGCAGTAGCGGCGCTGTCCCGCGGAACCACCGGGACGCGCCAGAAGGAGCGGCCTCATGGCGCCGAACGCCCTGCCCCGTCCGAACGAACTCGTCGATCCCGGCACCCCCAACGCCCTGTCCGCCGATGCCTCGCCAGGCCGGTCCAGGGCGGGGTTGACGATGATCCGCGCGTCAGGCCGGGCGCCGGATCGGGCCGGACCCAGCATCGGCCGCCTCTCCGTGATCGGCATCATGGGCATGGGCGGGGCCGCCGTGGCGTTCGAGCTCCTCAGCCGCCACTGATCTTGTGGGGGCGTCGTTGCCCTCTCCGCAGCACCAGTCCCGTGAACGATCGGAGTTCCCTCATCCGAACCGCCTTCGTCTCGACCTATCCCCCGCGCCGCTGCGGGGTCGCCACCTTCACGCATGACTTGGCCGCAGTCGCGGGTTGGCGTGAGATCGTGGCGCTCAGCCCGCCGGACCACCAGTCGCCGTACCCGCCTGAGGTCCACCACAGGATCCGGCGCGACGAAGCACGAGACTATGCCCGCACGGCCCGTGCGCTCACGCACTGTGGGATCGAGGTCGTGTCGATCCAACATGAATACGGGATCTGGGGTGGGGCCGACGGCGAACACGTGCTGGCGTTCCTCCACGCCCTGGAGATCCCTGCCGTGGCGACGCTGCACACGGTGCTCCGTCATCCAACGTTCCGGCAGCGACAGATCCTCGTCGAGCTGGTCGGCGCGACCGCAGCGACGGTCGTCATGTCGCGCGCCGCGGCCGCGCTACTGACCCGGGCCTACGGGATCGATCCGAGCCGGGTCGACGTGATCCCGCATGGCGTGCACAACCTGCCGCTGGTCGATCCGGAAACGATGAAGCCCAGTCTTGGGCTTGGGGGCCACGCGGTGATCCTGAGCTTCGGCCTGCTCGGGCCCAGCAAGGGCTATGAACTCGCGATCGAGGCCATGCCGACGGTCGTGGCCGCCATCCCAAGCGCTCGATATGTGGTCCTTGGAGCAACCCACCCCGAACTCCTCCGCCATGAGGGCGAAACGTACCGCCAGCGCCTGGTCGACCGGGTCGACACGCTCGGTCTGGCCGACCACGTTCAGTTCGTCGATCGGTTTCTGGGTCGGGTGGAGCTGAATCGCTGGCTGGAGGCCGCCGATGTCTTCGTGACGCCGTATCCCAATCTCGAGCAGATCGTTTCCGGCACACTGGCGTACGCCATGGGCGCGGGCAAGGCGATCGTCTCGACCCCCTATGCGTACGCCGCCGAGCTGCTGGCTGAGGGTCGGGGCATCCTCGTGCCGCCCGGATCATCGACCGCTCTCGCCGCGGCCTTCATCGCGCTCTTGCGAGATGCGAACCGGCGCGCCGAGGTGGGAGCGCGAGCGTACAGCCACAGCCGGGCGATGATCTGGCCCGAGGTAGGGAACGCCTACCGTCGCCTCTTCGCCAGGATCGCCGGCAGGCCCGTCGTCCCGGAAACCTCTGCGGCAGTGCTGACCGCGACCGGTGTCTGACCGAGCGCCACTCTATCCAGTCAGCCGACGCCATCTTGAAGCGATCTCAGACGAGGTCGGGATCATCCAGCATGCGCAGGGCGCCCTGCCCGATCTCACCCACGGCTACTGCACCGACGATGTGGCGCGTGCGCTCCTGGTGGATCTCCTGCACGCTGCGGAGATCGGCTGGGCGGAGGTCGCGCCCAGCGCCTGGCGTGCCATCCGCTTCCTCGCGAGTGCCTTCGGGGACGACAGCGGACGTGTTCGCAATTTCCGGAGCTCGGCCGGCGACTGGCTGATCGGGCCGAGCTCCGAGGACGCCCATGCGCGGGCGATGATGGCGCTCGGACAGGCGGCCGGGGTCGTGGCCGACGAACGATTCCGCAGTCTCGCCATCTCGCTCTTCCAGCGTGGCCTGCCCGGCACCGCGCGGCTGAAGTACCTGCGCCCCCAGGCCGCTGCCCTGATCGGCTGCGACGTGGCAGTCCGGAGCGGTCTCGGCCTGGAGACGGAGGCCACGTACCGGGGGTTGGCGGCGGCGCTCTGGCACGGGGTCGAGTCGGGGACGACGCCCGGTCCGTGGCCGTGGCCGGAGACCCTGCTGACGTATGAGAACGGGCTCATCCCCCGTGCGCTCATCATCGGCGGGCACCGGCTCGGGTACCCGCACATGGTCCGCCGCGGGCTGGACCTCCTGGACTGGCTCGTGGACGTGGAGACCTCGACCACCGGCCACGTGTCCGTGGTGGGCAACGCCGGTTGGTGGGCTCGCGACGGGGTGCGAGCCCGGTACGATCAGCAGCCGATCGAGGCCACCGCCCTGCTCCTGGCCGCGGAGGCTGCCCTCGAAGTGACCGGCGACGAGGACCACCGATCGACCATGGAGCGCTGCTATGGCTGGTTCATTGGGCGCAACGACGGCGACGTGGTCATCGCCCTCCCGGAGCGGGGAGCGTGCCACGACGGGCTCACGCCGTCCGGCGTCAATCGAAACCAGGGTGCCGAGTCCAGCCTGATGTGGCTGATCGCCCTCGAGCGCATCCGGCAGCTGCGCCGGACGAGTGACACGCGCACCTGCGATGCTGTGCCCGTGCACGTGCCGCTATGACTTCTCCGCAGACGGATGGGCTCTTCGAACGCAGCCCACGCAATCCCATCCTCACGGTTGAGGACCTGCCCTACCCGGCCAACGCCATCTTCAACCCGGGGGCCGCCCAGGTCGGGGCCGAGACGCTCCTCCTGGTTCGCGTGGAAGACCTCCGGGGCATCTCGCAGCTTCACGTGGCGCGCAGTGTCGACGGTGTCACCGAGTGGCGCTTCGATCCCGCACCCCTGCTGGCATCGGAGCCCGATCGTCATCCCGAGGAGATCTGGGGCTGCGAGGATCCCCGGCTCACCTGGCTGCCCGAGCGCGATGAGTGGGCCATCACTTACACGGCCTACAGCCGACTGGGACCGCTGGTTTCCCTTGCCACCACGACCGATTTCCGGAGCGTGCAGCGGCTCGGCCCGGTCATGCCTCCCGAGGACAAGGACGCCGCGTTGTTCTCGCGGCGACTTGCCGGTCGATGGGCCATGATCCACCGACCGACGCCGTTGCGCGGCGGCGCCCACATGTGGATCTCCTACTCGCCAGACCTCCGCCACTGGGGCGACCACGGGCTCCTCCTGGAGGCCCGGGATGGCGCCTGGTGGGACGCGGGCAAGATCGGCCTGGGACCGCCACCGATCGAGACCCCGGACGGCTGGCTCGTCCTGTACCACGGCGCCCACCTCACTGCGGGCGGACCGATCTATCGTGTCGGCTTCGCGCTCCTGGATCTCGAGGACCCTACGATCGTGCTCCGCCGAAGCAACGGGTGGGCCTTCGGCCCGCGTGAGCCCTACGAGCGCGATGGAGACGTTGACCATGTCGTGTTCCCGTGCGGCTGGATCGTCGACGAACTCCGCGACGAGGTTCGCATGTACTACGGAGCGGCCGACACCCGGATCAGTCTTGCGACGGCCCGGTTGAGCGCCGTGCTCGACTACGTTCGTGCCTGTCCACGGCCGAAGCAACGGCGCTGGGGAGACCCGAGCCCGGGCGGCTAGTCGGGGCGTCAAACCTCTTCGGTCACCTCGGTCAGCGCCGATCGCTTCTCGCGCCACTGGCCGTACGCCTGCTCGAGCGTCCGGGGCAGGCCCTCGTACCAGGTCAGCTCGTCCGGCCCGTCGAACGGGGACATTTCGAGAGCGGCACGCCGGCCAAAGCGACGCCAGACATCCGCCACCGGCTTGGCGCTGCCGTCGGCCCGGAAGAGGCCGAAGTGCAGCTCGTGGGGCGCCAGATCGAACGGCGGCAGCCGCCGCAACTCGGCGGGGTAGTCGGTGAAGCACCACCATGACGCGCCCACCGCCCCCAGCCGCCACAGTCGTTGCAGGACGGCACTCGCGTAGCGCGCGACCCGGTCCTCGCCGAGCTCGTGATCGGGCAGTCCGAACTCCTGAGCGTTCACCCGCTTGTCGGCGAAGCGGGCTGCAGTCGCGCTCACGAAAGGCACCCACTCGGGATCGTCGGGGGCCGTGGCCGCCTCGCTGTAGAGCGGGTAGCCGTGCATCACGACCGCGTCCCACGGGGCGGCGATCGAGCTGATCCGAATCCCTCGGTCCTGCTCGAGGTCCGGGGCGTGGAGGCCGCCGGCGACGTCGACTCGGGCAGGCCGGAGCGCCTCCGTCAATAGTGAGCTCCAGCGAGCGATCTCTTCCGGACGAGCGGGCCATCGGAGGTTCGAGAACTCGTTGCCGAGGTCCCACCCGGCGAGCCCCCCGTGGCCGGCGAACGTCGAGGCCAGCCGCTGGGCGAGGAAGAGCTGCGCGTCGAGGAGCGCTGGGTCGGCGTAGATGTCGCCCGCGCCGCCGGGTACGACCCGGCCCCCGCTGACGGTTCGGATCGTCGAGGCAGCCGACTGGTCCACCGCCCAGCCGGGGAGCCAGTTCACGCCGCTCATGTGGCCGCAGAACAGGCTCATCACGAGGCCGACATCGTGCCGCTCGGCGGCCCTGAGGACCGTTTCGAGCAGGAGGAGCGCTTCGTCTGAGACGCGATCAGGCCGAGGTTGGAATCCTTCCCAGAGTAAGAAGACGCGGGCCTCCTGGAGTCCAAGATCCGCGATCCGGGCCATGTCCCGATCGACCTCAGGGAATCTGACGTCGTCCCACCAGTACATGGCCGTCCGGGCCGGCCAGTAGTTCACTCCGAGCCGGAAGGAGTCGCTGCCCGTCACCTCGCCAGCTCTGTGCGGTCGCTGGCCGATCGATCCCGCCGGTTGGGCCACCGTTCGAGCACCTCGGCGTAGACGTCGAGATAGCCCCGGACCATCGTATCGACCGTGAAGCGCTCTTCGACCCGCGTTCGACACCGGCCTCGGTCGAGGCCGGCCACGACCCGGAGGGCCCGCACCGCCCCGGCGACATCGACGACCAGGACGCCCGTCTGCCCGTCCACGACGACCTCCGGAACAGCCCCGCGGCGAATCCCGATCACGGGGGTCCCGCAGGCCATCGCTTCGATCATGGCCAGTCCGAATGGCTCGTCGAAGGTGACCAGATGCAGCAGGGCCAGCGCGCCACCCAACAGCGAATCCCGTTCCGCCGGCCCAACCGGCCCCAGGAACCGCACTCGGTCGCCGTCGAGCCGCGGCTCAACGTGACGCCGGAAGTAGTCCGTGTCCTGGACGATCCCCGCGATCATCAGGGGCAGGCCGGCGGCGGTCGCCGCCTCGATCGCCAGATGAACGCCCTTGTCGGGATGGATCCGCCCGAGGACCAGCGCGTACTCGCCGGGGTTCGGGCGGAAGGTGAAGTCGGCCAGGCGGATGCCGTTGTAGACGGTTGCCACGTAGTCGAGGGACGGGTCTCGATCCGCATCACTGATCGACACGTAGAAGGCGTGGCGATCGTACTCGCGGTAGACGGGCAGGATGGCTGGTGACGAAAAGCCGTGGATGGTCGTCAGGAGGGGCGTCCGGATCAGTCGAGACCAGGC
>JAZDPM010000332.1:0-4742 GCA_043797725.1 Chloroflexota bacterium | reverse complement strand
ATGCGCCACGGCTCCGTGCCGTTGGCGAGGAACGCGTCGGAGAGATAGACGACGGGCGTCATGTACTTGAGGGCGATCCGCCAGGCCTCGATCGCCACGTCGAAGCAGTCCGCCGGCGAGGCCGCGGCGACCACCGGGAGCGGCGATTCGCCGTTGCGGCCGTAGAGCGCCTGGAGGAGGTCCGACTGCTCCGTCTTGGTCGGCAGGCCGGTCGAGGGCCCGCCCCGCTGGACGTTCACGACGACGAGCGGCAGCTCGACCATGACGGCGAGGCCCAGCATCTCCGTCTTGAGGGCCATCCCGGGGCCGGACGTGCCGGTGAGCCCCAGGGCTCCGCCGTACGAGGCACCGAGCGCGGCGCCGATGGCGGCGATCTCGTCCTCGGCCTGGAACGTCTTGATGCCGTAGCTCTTGTAGCCGGCGAGCTGGTGGAGGATGTCCGTGGCGGGCGTGATCGGGTACGTCGAGTAGACGAGCGGGCGGCCAGAGAGGGCCGAGGCCGCGACGCAGCCGAGGGCGGTCGCCTCGTTGCCGGTGACGTTGCGGTACGTGCCGGGGGGGAGGTGGGCCGCCGGGACGTCGTAGCGGGTGTGGAAGATCTCGGTCGTCTCGCCGAAGGCGTAGCCCGCCGTGAGGGCGCGCCGGTTGGCCTCGGCCACGATCGCGCGCGACCCGAACTTCTCCTCGATCCAGCGCAGCGTTGGATCCATGCTCCGCTCGTAGAGCCAGAACATGACGCCAAGGGCGAAGAAGTTCTTCGTCAGGTCGACCTGCTTCGAGGTCATGTCGAGGCCCTCGAGGGCCCCTGCGTTGAGCGTGGAGACCGGGATCGCGAAGACCCTGTACGCCGAGAGGGACCCGTCGCCGAGAGGGTTCGAGGCGTAGCCCGCCTTCGCCAGGTTGGGGGGCGTGAAGGCGTCGCTGTTGACGATGATCGCGCCGCCCTGCACCAGGTCCTTGACGTTCGTCCGGAGTGCCGCCGGGTTCATGGCGACCAGGACGTCGGGAGCGTCGCCCGGCGTGTGGATGTCGCTGGAGCTGAAGCTGATCTGGAAGCCGGAGACGCCGGGCAGCGATCCGGCGGGCGCCCGGATCTCGGCCGGGTAGTCAGGCAGGGTGCTGATGTCGTTGCCGAAGACGGCGGCCGCACGGGTGAACTGGGTGCCCGTCAGCTGCATCCCGTCGCCGGAATCGCCGGCGAAGCGGATCGTGACGCGGTCCAGCTCCTGGACCGGCACCTCGTGGGCCTTCGTGGTCGTCACGGGAAGTCGCGATCCTCCCGGGTCTGAAACCGGCGCACCTGCGGGGAACGGCGTGGCGCGGGCCGGTCCGGCAAGGGTACCGCACGGGCTCGTTCACGTGCGCCGGGCCCGACTCACGGGCGGCGATCCCGACCGCGCGTGCGGCGATCCCGACCGCGCGTGCAGCGATCCCGACCGCGCGTGCAGCGATCCCGACGGTCCGGGCGACGGGAGGCACCCAGGCTTTGCTAGGCTCCAACTGATGGACCGTCGCCGCTTGCTGGGCGTGGCCCTTGCGGCCGCCTCGGCGTGCGGCTACGGGTCAGGCGCCCTCTTCGCCAAGAGTGTCTACGGGGCAGGGATCGACTGGCTCGCCCTGCTCTTCTGGCGATTCCTGATCGGCGGAGCCCTGGTCTGGGCTTGGACGCTCCTCTTCCGCGACAACCGCGCGGCGCTTCGGGCGCTGTCGCTGCGCCGGACCCTCGCGCTCCTGGGCCTCGGCGCCTTCTTCGTCATGAACGCCAGCACCTACTACGCCGCGCTGCAGTACGTCTCGGCTTCCCTGGCCGCGCTCATCGTCTACATCTACCCGGCCCTCGTGGCCGTGCTCTCGATCCGCTGGGGCCACGGGCTGCATGGCCGACGACCGTGGGCTGCGCTGGCCCTCGTGACCTTCGGCGTCGTCCTCACGATCGGCGGCATCGAGACTCGGGCAGACCCGGTCGGGCTGGTCCTGATCGTCGCCTCGCCGATCATCTACTCCGTCTACATCATGCTGGCCGCCCACCTGGCGGGCGAGCGCCGGGGGGAGACGGCCGCCTCGCGGACGGGCGGCGCCGGGGCCGAGACGCGGCCTGCCGTCGCCGCCTCGCTGATGATCACGGGGACCTTCGCCGTGGTCGCCGTCCTGGCGGTGGCCGCCGGCGAGCCGGTCCTGCCCGGCCAGGTGCCCGCCGGCGCCTGGCTCGGCCTGCTGGGCATCGCGGCCTTCTCGACCGCCCTCTCCATCACCGCCTTCTACGCCGCCACGGCGCGGATCGGGGCCGCCCAGACGGCGCTCATCTCCACCGTGGAGCCGGTCTGGACGATCACCCTGGCGACGATCTTCTTCGACGAGCGCCTGGGGCCAATCCAGCTCCTGGGCGGGGCGCTCGTCATCGGCGGGGTGATCCTGGCCCAGACGACGCCGGGCGCCACGCCGGACGTCGTGGTCGAGGAGGCATGACCACGGCGGCGCCCATGGCGGCCCACGCCGCAGATCGCGGCGGTCGCGTAGAGTGGGCGGCAATGCGAGCACGGCGAGCACAGCCCGCGTGACCACACCCGCCCCATCACCCGCCCCTTCACCCGGACGATCGAGCGTCGAGACCGTCGCCGCCCGCGACGGGACGCCGCTCCTGACCCGCACCTGGCCAGCGCCCGGCGAGCCCTGGGGCACGATCCTGGTGGTCCACGGGATGGGGGGCGATCACTCCGGGCGCCACGACGCGACCGGGGGGCGGTTCGCCGCGGCGGGGCTGGCCGCCACCTCGTTCGACCATCGCGGCTTCGGTGCATCCGGTGGCCGGCGTGCCTACGTGGACGAGTGGGACGACTTCCTCGACGACATCGAGGACCGCCTGGACGCGAGCCGGATCGACGGCCTGCCGGCGGCGATCTACGGGCACTCGCTCGGCGGGCTTGTCGTCGCCGACTACCTGCTCTCGGACCGGCCCCGGCCGGACGTCGCGGTCCTCTCCGCGCCGGCGCTCGACGGTGGCAACGCGCTCCTGCGGGCCCTTGCCGCCGTCCTGGATCGCATCCGCCCCACGTTCGCGATCGCCAACCCCTGGGATGCCACGAAGACCGCGCGCGAGCCGATGCCGCCGATCGTGGCCGACCCGGACCCGCTCGGCCTGAACTACACGACCACCCGCCTGGGCCACCAGCTCTTCCGGGCGATGGACCGCGTGAACGCCGGGCTGGAGGCGGGGGGCGGGCTCCCCCTGCCCACCCTCGTCGTCCACGGCGGCGACGACCTCCTCGTGCCGACCGCCTCGACCGCCTTCCTCGAGCGCTTCCCCACGACGGAGCGCCGCGTCTACCCGGGCGTCCGTCACGAGCCCCACCACGATCCGTTCGACGGGGAGCGGATCGTGGAGGAGATGGTCGACTGGCTGAGGGAGCGGATGGGCGGCCGAGCCACGTGAACGAGGCCGTCGCCGCGGCCCCTCCGCTCTCCGACGCACGGCGTCCCGGCCGCGACGAGGATGCGTGGGGTCCCGCCCGGGCCCCGCTGGCACCTGCTCAGTCCCGCGACTGGCCGCCGGTCCCCTCCTTCATGAGCGAGCGGAGCATGAACGTCACGTTGGCCGGCTTCTCGGCCAGGCGGCGCATGAAGTACGGGTACCACTGGGTGCCGTAGGGCACGTAGACTCGGACCCGGAAGCCCCGCTCCAGCAGCTGCGCCTGGAGGTCGCGGCGGACGCCGTGGAGCATCTGGAACTCGTAGCGGTCGCGGGCGATCCCCTCGGCCTCCGCCCAGTGGATGAGCCGCCCGATCAGCCGCCCGTCGTGCGTGGCCAGCGCCGGGTAGCTCCCATCCGCCATGAGCCGGCGCGCCTGGGCCTCGTACGCCCTGTTGATGGCCTCGCGCTCCCGAAGGGCCACCGAGGTCGGCTCGTTGTAGGCACCCTTGCAGAGCCGGACGCGCACCCCCTCGGCGATGAGCATCTCGACGTCGCGCGCCGACCGGTGGAGCGCGGCCTGGATGACGACCCCGCTCTCCGGGTTGAGCGGCCGCAGCTCGCGCCAGAGCTCGAGGGTCTTGTCCGCCCTGGTGTGGTCCTCCATGTCGATCCGCACGAAGGCGCCCACTTCGGCAGCCTTGCGGAAGACGCGGGCCACCGTGTCGCGGCAGAGGTCGCGATCGATGTCCAGGCCCATCTGGGTCAGCTTCAGGCTGACGTTCCGCTCGAGGCCGCGTGCCGCGAGCGCCTCGAGCGTCTCCTCGTAGCGGCCGGCCGCGAGCCCGCAGGTGTCCGCCGAGTCGACCGACTCGCCCAGGACGTCGACCGTCGTCAGGTAGCCACCGTCCCGCAGGCGCTCGAGCGCCGGGAGCACCTCGGGGAGCGACTCGCCGGCGATGAAGCGACGCACCATCGGCCGGGTGATCGGGATGCGCGTCGAAAGCCGCCCGAGCGCCCTGCGGTGCGAGAGCCAGATGAACAAGGCCCGCAAGGCCCGCGTCGGTGTCGGGTCGCGTGAGGTCGACGTGCTCAAGGGATGGGCTCCTGCGAGGTGGCGGTGGCCACGATGGTACAGAAGCGTGCCGCGGTCCCGGAGGCCCGCCGCGGGACGCTCAGCGCTCCGTCGCGGGAAGCTCCTCGAGGACGTACCGCTTGAGCCAGCCCACGATCCGCCCGAAGGCGTCGCGCCGGTTCTCCCGGCCCTCCCACCCGTGCGCCTCCTCCGCGTACCAGTGGACCTCGTGGTGCTTGCCCTCGATCTCGAGCGCCTCGA
>JAZDPM010000048.1:0-8269 GCA_043797725.1 Chloroflexota bacterium | reverse complement strand
GCGCCCGCCGACACCATCGAGCAGCCAACCTGGCGCGTCGTCGCCCCGGAGGCCGCGCCCGCTCCGCGACCCGACTGGCCCGATGCCCCGGCCTGGCCCTCCCCCGACCCGCATGCCAGCCAGGCCCCGGGGTCTGCCGCGGCCCCGTGGGCCTCCCGCCTGGCCACCGCGCGCCCCGAGCCGGTGAACGTCTGGGCGGCGTCGAACCAGGAGGTCCTCGCGGCACCCGGAGCGGCTGCCGGCAGGGGACCCGGGCCGGCCGTGCAGACCTGCGTCAGCTGCGGCCTGTCGCTCTCCGCCAACGCCCGATTCTGTCGTCGCTGCGGCACTCGCCAGGCGTGATCCGCCGGCGCGTCAGCGACCGGCCCCAGGGTATCGGCGCCGCTCCGCTCCGCTTCCCGCCGCCACGCGGGCGCGCCGGTCGCGCTCGGCGACCCACGCCGCGCCCAGAAGCAGGACCTGGGTGACGTTGCCCAGCCAGATGAGTCCCAGGAAGAGCGCCCCGAAGGCCCCGTAGAGCTGGGCCGAGCCGAACAGGAGCGGCCCGAGAAACCCGAAGAGCTCGGAGAGTCCGAAGATGGCCAGGCCGGCTGCCAGGGCGGGCGGCCAGAGCAGGCGCCAGGCCGGTCGCGGACGGGGCACGAAGCGGTACGAGAGGGCGACGAGGCCGGTCACGCCGGCCAGCGAGCCCACGGCGCGCGCCAGCGGCCCCGGCGCGCCGACGGCCTCGCCCACGGGACCGGGAAGTGTCACGAGGACCAGGACGATCGCGGCCGCGACCGTGCCGCAGGAGACGGCCAGGAGCGCCACCACGTCGCGGATCGGCGAGCGCCCCTCGCCGTCATCCTCGAAGACGACCCGGAACGCCCCGTCGAGCGCGCGGACCAGGGAGCTTGCGCTCCAGACGAGGAGGAGGAGGCCCGCGATCCCGGTGGCCGGGGCAAGCCCCGAGAAGCTGGCCAGCGCCTCGTCCAGGACCGGTGCCACGGGCGGGATCTGGGTGGTCAGGATCGCCACGACCTCGGCCCGGACCGCGGGGTCGGCGACAAGGACGCCGACGATCGAGAGGATCACGAGGACCGCGGGCACGAGCGCGAACAGCGCGACGAACGCGAGCCCGCGAGCCAGGACCGGACCGCCCGCCGCCGAGAAACGGCGGACGACGGCGTGGGCCATCGCGATCCGCGGCACTCCGAGCACGCGGGCGAACCCCGGTTCGACCGCCGCCGCGATGCGCGCGGCCGCGCGCTGGATGATCCCGGGTCGCTCCGCCGGGGCCGGACGGCGGGGAGTCTCGTCCGCAGACCCGGGCGCCGTCACGGTCAGAGCTCCTCGAAGAGACCCGGCTGGAGGGCGTCGGCCGCGACCCGCCGACGGGGCCGCAGGAGTGCGCGGACCTCGACCCGACGCACGTAGCGCCGACCGCCCAGCTTCAGTGTCTGGAGCCGCCCCTCGCGCGCCCAGCGGCCGAGCGTCTCCGGGCGCAGGTGGATGTTTGCGCCGCCAAGGATATCGACCGCCTCGGCGAGGCTGATCCAGTCGGAGGCGACGCGACTCATCGGGGCCGGCTCAGTCGCCGGAGCCGGACGACGTGGGCTTCGACTCGCCGGCCTTCGACTCGCCGCTCTTCGACTCGCCGCTCTTCGACTCGCCGGAGCCGGACGACGTGGGCTTCGACTCGCCGGCCTTCGACTCGCCGGCCTTCGACTCGCCGCTCTTCGAATCGCCGGAGCCGGACGACGTGGGCTTCGAATCGCCGCCCGTCGAATCGCCTGCACCGGCCTTCTTCGTCGGGGCGTCGGGGGAGCGCCGGTCCTTCTTGGCCCAACCGGTTCCCTTGAAGTGGATCGTCGGCGGGACGAACGCGCGCGCGACCGGGCCCTCGCAGAGCGGGCACTGGTGGGGGCCCGCTTCGTTGAGGCCGCGGAAGACCTCGAACCGGTGGCGGCAGGAGCTGCAGACGTAGTCGTAGACGGGCATGGCGGTCCCTGGTCGCCCCCTCAGCCGCGCAGGAGCCGCATGCCGCACTTCGGGCAGTAGAAGGCCCGTTCGTGCGCCGAGGCGAAGCTGCAATGGGCACACACAAGACCGCCGCGACCGGCGGCAGGGACCGGCCGGTCCGCGGCCGCGACGCCCACCGCGTAGTGGTTGGCAAGGATGTTCTGGAAGAGCCCCGAGAGGCCGCGCGCGGCGATCCGGTCGGTGTCGCCGCGGGCCCCGCGCCCACCCCAGCCGACCACGGCACGCACCAGCATGTCGCCCGTGCCCTCGTCCCAGTGGGACGCAACTCCGCCGACGATGGCGCTGTACTCGGGGTAGCCGGAGGTGTCCAGCTCCCCGTCGAGGAGCGCGACTGCCAGCGTGTCGAAGGCGAGGTCGATGGCGTCGATCGATTCGAGCACGTAGATCGCGTGGCGCGTGATCGGCCCGTGCCCGTGGTGGGCGTTCACCCACTGCATCGCCTCGGACGAGCGGACGATCGACGGGGACGCCTCGCTGAACTCGATCGGCAGGGGCTCGACGAGCTCGATCTCGCTTCGCGCGAGCCCGGCCAGCATGGACGGCAGCTCGGCCAGGGCGCGCGGTCCCGCCTTCAGGCGAACGCCCTCGCTGCTCTTGCCGGCGTAGTAGAGCTTGAGGACGTACTCCTGGGCAGACGCGTCCTCGGGCACGATCTGCACCGGGGCCTTCGGCACCTCGGCGCGGGGCTTTCGCTTCAGGAACTCGAGCGGCACGGAGCCTCCATCGGGTCGGTGGCGGTAATCCTACCAGCGGCAGGACCCCATCCGTCCCACGCCCGTCCCGCCCGCGCGCCTCAGGCGCCCTGCGCCTCCCGACCGCCGGTCGCCGCCTGCCGCTCCGCCACGAGGACGAGGCAGCCGACAAGCCCGACATCATCGCCGAGGGCAGCCGGCACGATCCGCACGCGGGCCCCCGGGCGGCCAAATGCACCGGCCGCGACCGCCGCCCGCGCCGGTCCGAGGATCCGCTCACCCTGGCCGACGGCCACGCCCCCGCCAACCACGATGAGGGACGGGTTGAAGACGTCAACGAGGGTGACGCAGCTCACCGCGAACGCGTCCCGGGCACCGGCGAGGATGCCGGCGGCAACGGGATCGCCGGCCTGTGCGGCAGCAGCCACGTCAAGGCCGCCGAACGCCGGCCCGCGCCGGCAGATCAGCTCCGCCAGCGGGATGCTCTCGCCCCGCTCGACGGCAGCCCTCGCGCTGCGGGCCATGCCGCTCCCCGAGGCGATCCCCTCGAGGTGGCCGAGCATGCCGCAGCCGCAGGCGGCTCCGCCGCGGTCGACCATGAGGTGACCGAGCTCGCCGGCGGTGCCGTCCGGCCCGCGCAGCAGCCTGCCGTCCGAGACCACGGCCCCGCCGATCCCCGTCGAGATCGTGACGTAGACGAAGTCGGCGCATCCGGCAGCGGCTCCGAAGCGACCCTCCGCGAGCGCGGCGACCTGGGTGTCGCGGTCGAGGAAGGCCGGCAGCCCGAGCGCACCCTCGATCCGCGACGCCAGCGGGATCTCCCGGAAGGTCGGGCCGAGGTTCGGCGGGTCGAGGATCACCCCGGCGCCAGGATCGACCGGGCCCGGCGCCGAGATCCCGACCCCGGAGAAGCGCCGTGGGCCGTTCGTCGCCGCGTCCTCTCGACGCACCGTGGCGAGGGCGTCCACGCAGGCCGCGACGATGGCGGCCCCGCCGGCGTCAACCGGGGTGCGGGCCCGGTGAGTGGCGACGACGATGCCCCCGTCGATCACGACCGCGGCCCGGATCTGGGTACCGCCGAGATCGAGGGCGAGAACGGGACCCGCGGGCTCCGTCAGCCGGGCGATCCCGCCACCGCTCACGGAGCCCCTGCCCGTCCGGCCAGCCGGGCCCGGAGCTTCGCGGCCCTGTCGGAAAGCTCGGCCTCGCGGGCCCGGGCTCCCTCGACGACGGCCGGGGGCGCCTTCGAGGTGAAGCGTTCGTCGGCGAGACGAGCGCTCATCGAGGCGAGCTGGGCCTCGGTGTCGGCCAGCTCTCTCTCGAGGCGGACGCGGTCCCGCTCGGCCGTCCCGGCCTCGACGGCAGGCGGGCGGACCATGGCCTCCAGGTCGCCGGCCACGACGGCGAGTCCGCCCCGCGGGTCGCCGTGGAGGGTCCCGGCGTCGGCGACGCGGACGAGCGGGCGCGCCCGGGCGAGGCGCTCCAGCGCCGGGCGCAGGGCGTCGAAGGTGGGCGCCGCACCTGCCGGGGCGGCCACGTCGACCGCCAGCCAGGCCCCGGGCTCGACCCGGGCCTCGGCGCGGGCGTTGCGGATGGCCCGGACGAGATCCAGGAGCGCCCCGGTCTCGGCATCGGCGGCGGCGTCCACGACTCCGGCGACCGGCCAGTCGGCGACGACGAGCAGTTCCGGGTCGTCCGGCGCCTTCGGCAGCTGCCCCCAGATCGCCTCGGTCAGGAACGGCATCACCGGGTGGAGGAGGCGCAGGTACGTGTCCAGCGCGTCCACGAGCGTCCACCAGGTCGCCTCGCGATCGGCGGCCGGAAGGGCCTCGTCGGCAAGCCGGACCTTGGCCAGCTCCAGCGCCCAGTCGCAGTACTCCCCCCAGATCGCGTCGTAGAGCGTCGCGGTCAGCTGGCCGAAGGCGTAGTCGGCCAGGGCCCGGTTGGCGGCAGCGACCGTCGCGGCCACGCGACTTCGCAGCCAGCGCTCGGCCGGCCCGAGGCGCGCCGGGTCGGGCGCCCGCCGCGGCACATCGGCGGCGATCGTGGCGGGGCGGGCGCCGAGGACGAATCGGGCGGCGTTCCAGAGCTTGTTGGCGAAGTTGCGGGCATTCTCCAGCTTCTCCGCGCTGAACTTCTGGTCGTTGCCCGGCGCGGCGCCGTGGATGAGGGCGAAGCGGAGGGCGTCGGCGCCCGACTCGTCGATCGCCTCCAGCGGGTCGACCACGTTCCCCTTCGTCTTCGACATCTTCTGGCCGTATGGGTCACGCACCAGGCCGGACAGGTAGACGACCTCGAAGGGCGCCTGGCCCACCAGGTGGATGCCCAGCATCATCATCCGGGCCACCCAGAAGAAGATGATGTCGTAGGCCGTCTCCATCACCGTGCCCGGGTAGTAGCGGGCAAGGTCGGGGGTCTCCTCCGGCCAGCCCAGGGTGGAGAACGGCCAGAGCCCGGAACTGAACCAGGTGTCGAGGATGTCCGGGTCCTGGGTCAGCTCCGCCGCCGGCCGGCCGCAGGCCTCGCAGGCGTCGGGGCCGTCCTTCGCCGGGCTCACCGTCACGTGGCCGTCGGGGCAGTACCAGGCCGGGATCCGGTGGCCCCACCACAGCTGGCGGCTCACGTTCCAGTCGCGGATCTCGGTGAGCCAGTGCTCCCAGACCTTCTCGAAGCGTTCGGGCAGGATGACGGTTCGCTTCGAGCGCGTGGCGTGCAGGGCCGCCTCGGCGAGGGGCTTCGTGCGCACGAACCACTGGGTCTTGAGGCGCGGCTCCACGACGTCGTGGCTGCGCTGGCAGCGCCCGATGATCATCTCGTGGGCCTTGCTGCCGACGAGGTCGCCGGCCGCCTCCAGGTCGGCGAGGATCCGCTGGCGCGCCGCATAGCGCTCCAGGCCCGCGTAGTGGCCACCGGCCTCCGAGATGTGGCCGTCGTCGCGCATCACGTCCACGAAGGGCAGGCCGTGTCGCTCGCCCGTGGCGTAGTCGTCGTTGTCGTGGGCCGGCGTGATCTTCACGGCCCCGGTCCCGAAGGCAGGGTCCACCACCGCGTCGGCGATGATCGGGACGGGGCGGTCGACGAAGGGGATCCGCGCACGGCGGCCGACGAGGTTCGTATAGCGGGCATCGTCGGGGTGGACGGCGACGCCGGTGTCGCCGAGGATGGTCTCCGGGCGGGTCGTGGCCACGCTGATGAAGGAGCCGGGCTCGTCGACGCCCGTGGTCTCGTCGACCAGGTGGTAGCGGATCGTCCAGAGCGTGCCCGTCTCCGGCGTGGCGATCACCTCGAGATCGGAGAGGCTGGTCCGGCAGCCGGGACACCAGTTGATGAGCGTCTCGTGGCGGTATGCGAGCCCCTCGCCGTAGAGGCGGTGGAAGGCCTCGCGCACCGCGCGGCTGGAGACGTCGTCCATCGTGAAGCGCAGGCGCCCCCAGTCGATCGACGCCCCCAGGCGCCGCTGCTGCCCCAGGATCACGTCCCGCGTCTCGTCGATGAAGCGCCACATCCGCTCGAGGTACCGTTCGCGGCCCAGGCTCGCCCGCGTCTCGCCGTCGGCGGCGATGATCCGGTCGAGCACGAACTGGGCGGCGATGCTGGCGTGGTCGAGGCCCGGCAGGAAGAGCGCGGGGCGGCCCTGCATCCGGGCGTGGCGCGTCATGAGGTCCTCGACCGCGCTCCGCTGGGCGTGGCCGAGGTGAAGGCTCCCCGTCACGTTGGGGGGCGGCTGGATGATGACGAAGGGCGGCTTCGACGCATCCGCGCGCGAGCCGGCGCCGTCGGGAGCGAAGACGTCCGCGGCAAGCCAGCGCTCGTAGATGGGCCCTTCGAACTCGCTGGGCCGGTAGGCCTTGGCGAGCCCTCCCGGCGCGCCGGTCGCTGCGTCCGACATTGCCGCCACTCCCTCTCGAAACGGAAACGCCCCGCTCGTCCAGCGGACGAACGGGGTCGTGGTACCACCTGCTGGTTCGGGCGCCGGCGCGGTCCGCTCATCACGGGCGCAGGCTCCGGCTCCCCTCGAGGCGCGCTATCGGGCGCCGGCCGCACAGCTCGCGAGCGACGTTCGCGCCGGGGACTGCCGCGCGGCTCGCACCGTCCCGCGCTCGCTTCGGCTCCGCCGACGCTACTCCTCTCGGTCACCGCCGTGAGGGCCGGAGTGTAGCACGTGGCCTCGCGGCCTCCGGCAACGACCGCCGGCCTCCCGGGTGCCGTGGCCGGTACACTCGTCCGGCCCGGCTCGTCTCGGGCGCTCGGCGGCTTCGTCCCCGGTGGCGGCCGCCGCCGCCCGTCGCCCCCTTGGACGGCCTCGGCCGGGCGGGCGCCTGGGCAGTCCCCGACAGCGCGTCCTACGCCCTGGCCCTCGACGGCGCGAAGCGGAGGATGGACGCGATCGGGTCGAACCAGGGCCACGCCCTGTGGAGCGGCATCGTCGCCGACGAACACGCGCCCCTCGTGGCCGAGCTGCTCGGCGGGCCCGGGCTCGACTCGGGCTGGGGACTCCGGACCTATGCCGCGGGCCAGCCCGGCTACACGCCGCTGGGGTACCACACCGGCGCCGTCTGGCCCCACGACACCGCGATCGCGATCGCCGGCCTGCGCCGCTGCGGGCTCGACGAGGCGGCGACCCGCCTGGCCGGCGAGCTGTTCGCCGCCGCCCGCGCCCTCCCCGCTGGACGGCTGCCCGAGCTGTTCTGCGGCTTCGGCTCCGACGAGGTGGAGGCACCGGTGCTCCACCCGGCATCGTGCGCTCCCCAGGCCTGGTCGGCCGCCGCGCCCCTGCTCGCCCTGCGGGCCATGTTGGGCCTCCGCCCGCGGGCCGCCGAGGGGATGCTCGAGGTCGACCACCCCTGCCTGCCGGCCGGCCTGTGCAGCCTGAGGCTCCTGGGTCTCCGGGTGGGACCGGCCCGGCTGGACCTCCTGTTCCACCGCCGGGGCGGTGTCACCGCCGTGAAGGTGCTCCGCACGACGGGCCAGGTGGCGGTCGTCATCCGGGCCTGAGACGGGCGTCCTCTGCCCCCCGTCCGCGCTCCTCGCCGCGCCGGGTCCCCACTTGACACCCGGTGAATCAAGGTCATAATCCGTGTTAGTAACGCGGGTTAGCGCTCCGACAGAGCCCGCCCCGGCTCCTGGCCTGCGGCCCGCGGCAGGAGGATATGCAACAGGTGCCGCAACGGCGTCGCCGCGCGACCAGCGCGGACGTGGCCGCCCGGGCCGGTGTCTCGAGGACGACGGTCTCCTTCGTGCTGAACGGGCGCACGGACGCGGGGATCCCGCCTGCCACCTGGCGCCGCGTGGAGGAGGCGGCGCACGAGCTCGGCTATCACCCCCACGGACCTGCCCGTGCCCTGGCGGGGGGATCCACCCGGACCATCGGGCTGGTCCTCCGCCAGTCGGCCGAGGAAGTGGCCACCGACGCACTCCTCGCCGAGACCCTGTGGGGTGTCGCATCCGAGGTCCGGGCCAGCGGCTACCGGGTCCTGCTGGAACCCCTGCCGCCGGGAGTCGGCCACTACAGCGAGCTCCTTCTCTCCCGGCACGTGGACGGCCTCATCGTCTCC
>JAZDPM010000323.1:0-3262 GCA_043797725.1 Chloroflexota bacterium | reverse complement strand
GACGTACCTCTTCGGCGACTTCTGCAGCGGGACGATCTGGGGCCTCGACGCGGCCGCGGAGCGGCCCACACAGCGGGTCCTCCTGGATGCGAGGATCGCGCTGGCGTCGTTCGGCGAGGACGAGGCCGGCGAGCTGTACGTTGTCGACCTCGCCGGCGGGCGGCTGCTGCGAGTGGTCGCGGCGCCCTGATCCGCCTCCGGGCGAGCGAGTGACCCTTTCGTGGCCGGTCGCGATCCGGGTGACCACCCGGCCGCCACGGGGCGGGCCATCGCACCATCCGCCTCGTCCTCGTTGCGGACCGGATGCAGCCTGGCCATCGGTCACCCGTCCTTGCGGAAGATGCCTGGCGTTCAGCGGGTCGCGCGCTGGAGGATGGACTCGACGCCGAGACGGGTCATCGTCGCCACGCGGCGGCTCGCGATGCGCTCCAGCCAGGCATCGATGGCGCGCCGGTCGAAGCCCGGAGGCAGCTCGAGCTCGGGGACCCGGCGCGGCCGGCCGGCATGGACCGCGCTCACGTAGCTGATGTCGAAGATGGCCTTCTCGGGCGTGGCGACTCGACCCCGCGGGGTTTCAGCCCAGCCCCCGAAGAGCTCGGGCGGCAGATGATGGATGGCGAAGGTCCCGAGGGTCGTCGTGATCCGGCGAGCCCGATCGAGCGACGCGACCGTGACCTCCCGTGGGATCTGGTCGATCATCCCGTGGTGGTCGAGGGCCGAGATGAAGGACACGTAGGCAAGGTGCGGACTGGTCAGCTCCGGCACGACCGCGAACGGGTCGGGCATCGTGCGCCCCACGACCCAGATCCCATGGCGGACCTGGCGCGCCCGGCCGGCCGCCTCGAGGCCGCGCAGGACCCGGCTGGCCGAGCTCACGCTGCGACGCAGGGCGGCCGCGGCCTCGGCGGTTCGGATGACGGGGCCGAGTGGTTCGAGGACCGCGTCGGCCTCGAGACGGCTCATCGGAGCCGTTCCAGGCGCTCGACGACGCCGAGCACCATGTCCGACCAGACCTCCTGTCTCCCGTAGATGTCGACGAAGTCGTCCTCGAGGTACTCGACGACGAGCTCGGCGAAGGCGTCGTACGGGATGCTCAGGGCAGAGTTTCCGGCGGCCCCGAGGAGCTCGCCATCGATCGTGCCCGGCGCCAACGCGTCCGGGTGGGCCCCGAACAGGAAGTCGAGGTCGAACACGTCGCGGGGTTCGGCCGCGGAGCGCTGCGCGAGGGCGCGGATCTTCTGACGAATTGCGGCGGGCGGCAGGTAGTGGACTGCCTTCACGACCCGGAGGCCAACGGCCCGGCCCACGTCGTCGCGCGCCGGCTCGAGGGCCCACTCGGGATCGACGCCCCGCGCGGAGAACTCGATCTTCGTGTTCAGGATTCCGCCCGGTCCTTCCACGACGAACTTCCAGCGCCGGGTGGTGCCGGTCTGCTTCGGCTTCGTTGGCTCGGTGATCGACATGCCGGCGACCCGCAGGAGGTCACGGAAGGCGCGGGCAGCGAGGGCAGCGTCGACCTTGGTCTCAACCTCGTGGAAGCGGGTCCCGAGGTAGTCGAAGTCGATGTCCTGCGAGCGCCTGCGGCTCCCGTAGAAGAGACGGAGGTTCGCACCACCCTTCACCACGGATTCGGCAGGTGGCATGTACGAGGGAAGCACCTGGAGCAATGCCAGGTGGAGCAACTCGACCAGCTTCGCGCCTTCGCGCTTCGTGCTCATATCATAAGACTACGCATGTAGCCCCATTAGTGTCAACTAATCGCAGTCTTAGTCGAGGGAAGCGGGCGGCGGACCCGCCCGCCGGGAAGATGGCCGGCGCCGGCCCGCCGGCCCGCCGGCCCGGCCGCTACCCGATCAGGTAGACGACGCTGACCGAAACCGAGATCTCCGAGGTGCCCGGCAGGATCGGCGTGGCAGCCTCGGCGCGGGCGGCTCCGGCGTACGGAACAGGCCACGGTGTCGGCGAGGACTGCTCGCTGATGGAGGCGACGCCGATGATCGAGACGCCGGCGGCGACCGCGAGGGCGTCGGCCTTCGCGCGGGCCGCCTTCATGGCCTGCGTCCGGGCCTGGGCCTCGGCGCCGGTCGGATCGTCCACCCGGAAGCTGATCCCGTCGAGCGTGGTCCCGCCCCCGGCGAGCGCGCCGTCGACGGCGTCGGCCAGGCGCTCGAGGTCGCGGATCGTGGCGACGACGCCGTTGCGCAGCTCGTAGCCGGTGATCGTCGGCGGGGTCCCCTCGGGGCGGTAGTCGTAGATGGGCTGGAGCGAGAGCGTGGTGGTCCGGATGTCGCGCTCGGCAACGCCGGCGGCGCGGAGCGCCTTGACAACGCCCTGCATCGCCGTCGCGGCGGCCTCCCGCGCGTCCTTGACCTTGGGCCGCTGGACGACGACGCCCACGTGGAGATCGGCGATGTCCGGGACGAGGGTCACGGTTCCCGTGCCGGCCACGCTGATGGTGCGGTCGGGCTCGCTGCCGTCCTCGCCGTGGGCTGCGCGCGGCGCGAGGGCGGGACCAAGGAGGACCGCGAGCACCAAGCCGGCGACCATGCCGAGGGCGACCCAGCCGGGGCGCGACGCGGTGGAGGCGAGGGTGCGCGGAGTGGACATGGCTGCAGCTCCTTGCCGGTCGTCCGGTGGGCGACCCGGGACGAGTTGGTCCCGGCGTCAAGGTTTCGGTCGGCGACCGTTCTGACCCCGTGACGCGCACGGCCCGGCGGCGGTTCCCCCGGCGGCCCGGCACGGGCGCCTTGGGCAGCCCGGCACGGGCGCCTCGGGCAGCCCGGCACGGGCGCCTCGGGCGGGGAGCTACAGGGCCAGCGGGTCCAGCTTGTCGGGGTCGATCCCAAGCTCGGAGATCGCGTCGGCAACCAGGCTTGCCGGGAGCGCGCCCGCGCGATGGAGTGCCGCGAGGGCGGCGACCGCCACGTTCGGGGCGTCGATCTCGAAGAGCCCCCGGAGCGCCTCGCGCGTGTCGCTGCGCCCGAACCCCTCGGTCCCGAGGGAGACGTACCCGGCGGGCAGCCAGCGACCGAGCAGGTCGGGGAGCGCCTTCAGCCAGTCCGAGACGAGGACGACCGGGCCGCCATCCGGGCCGAGCACCTGCGAGACGTAGGGGACGCGGGGCGCCTCCGCCGGGTGGAGCCGACTCCAGCGCTCGGCCTCGAGGGCGTCGCGCCGGAGCAGCTGCCAGGAGGTCGCGCTGTAGACCTCGGCGGCCACGCCGAAGCGCTCGGCGAGGAGGTCGCGCGCCGCGAGCGCCTGC
>JAZDPM010000320.1:0-4292 GCA_043797725.1 Chloroflexota bacterium | reverse complement strand
GTCGGCGGCCGGCGAGGCGTTGCACACGTTGCCGGCAAGGGTGGCCCGGTTCCGGATCTGGACCGAGCCGACGACCGCCGCTGCCTCGACCAGGGCCGGGAAGTGGCGGCGCACCCGTTCGTCGGCGGCGATGTCGGTCATGACCGTGGTGGCACTGATCGTGACGCGCCCATCTGCTTCGCGGATCGCCGGGCGCAGCTCGGCGATCCGCTTGAGGTCGATGACGACGGACGGCCGGAGCGTCCCGTCGCGCAGGCGGATGACCAGGTCCGTGCCCCCGGCGAGGAGGCGCGCGTCCGGCCCGTGCGCGTCGAGGAGGGCCACCGCCTCGGCCAGCGTCCCGGGCCGCGCGTACTCGAAGGTGTGCATCGCTCTGTTTCCCCGGGGCCTCAGAGAACCTTGTCCACCTCGTCCAGGAGCACCTGGGGAGTGGCGGCGCGGACGAAGTAGTACGGGCGATCCGTGAAGCGGGTGACCCACTCCGCCCGGGCCTTGCGCAGCGGCTCGGTGTCGACCATGGGCATGGGCCAGTCGGCGGCAAGGAGCTCGTTGAGCAGGAAGTAGTTCTGGAGCGAGTGGAGCGTCTGGAACTGGCGCTCGAACGGGATCATCTCGGCCAGGCTGGGGTCAAAGTTGCCGTCGATCGCCGGCACCACCACCACGTCGACGACGCTCGGGTCGGCGTAGAGCTCCCACGTCGGCATGGCGCCGAAGAACTTCTGAACGCCGCGTTCCGGGGCCGCCTTGTCGGCCCGCTCGGTCCCCTCGGTGCGCTTCTTGAGGAAAGCCGACTTCGAGCCCATGACCGCTCGGCCGCCCTCGTCGACGACGGTCGTCTCGGTGGAGACGAGGAGCGCGCCGCGCCGGCACGCCTCGATCTGGCCCATCGACTTGCCATGATTCGACTCGCCGCCCAGGAACATGACCGTCCTTCCGCGGTAGCGGACGGCCGAAGCGTGGAACGGATGGAGGCCGACCGCCTCCATCCGCAGCGCCAGCATCGCCACCACGACCTTCTGGATCGGCCCCGCCGGCCACGGTCCCGTGAAGTGCATCACCCGGCCGTCGTAGGAGATCGCCTTCGCGCCGTCCTGGTGCCAGACGATGTCGGGCGCGACCACCGTCACCTCCGGGGAGATGCGGACGTCGGCGAGCCGGTAGTTGAGGAAGGTCAGGTCTTCGAGGACGTGCTCGCGCGGCTCGCTGCCGTGGACGTCCACCCGCAGGCGGGCCGTCCCGGCCGACATCTCCTCGGACAGTTGCAGCTGGTCGTTCATCTCTTCCTTTCGCGGTTCTGGTGTGGCGGGTCAGGCTGAGCGCTTCTCCAGGGACGGAACCAGGTCGGGTTCCGGGCGAGCCCGGGACCGGGCCGGCGGGGCGAAGAGCTGTCCGGCCGTCGGGTCGCCGGCCTCCGGCGGCCCCGTGCTCGTCCACATGCCGGCGAGCATCGACGCGGCATCGATGAAGTGCTTGTGGAAGACCGCCGTGGCCAGGTCCGGGTCGCGCCGGCGGAGCGCGTCGAGGACAGGCAGGTGATCGTCGGCGATCCTGCGCCGGTCGGCGCCGGGGGCGACGATCGTGATGTAGGTCCGCGAGAACGGCTCGAGGGTGCGCCACACGCGTACGAGGGTCGAGTTGCCGGCCATCTCCACGATGCGCCCGTGGAACAGGGCATCGGCGGTCGCCTCGGCATGCGTGTCGCCGGTGTCGGCGGCCGCCTGCATCTCGGCGATGTATCCGGCGAGCTCCTCGAGGTCGTCGTCGGTGATCCGGGGGATCGCAAGCCGGGCGCCGAGCGATTCCAGCTCGGCGCGGATCGCGAACGCCTCCAGGAGCTCGTCCGCCGACGGACGGCGGACGCGCGCTCCACGGAAGGCGGTGGTCTCCACGACGCCGAGCGCCTCGAGGTCGCGCAGCGCCTCCCGGACGGGAGCCTGGCTCGTCCCGAGCTCCCGGGCAACCCGGGTCTCGACGATCCGGGCGCCCGGCGGGTAGCGACCGTCAAGGATCGCCTGGAGCAGGCGATCCTTGACCTGATCGCTCAGGACGCTGCGCGAGATCGCGGCATCACGAGTCATGGAAGCGAGGTCAGTCCTTCATCCCGACCGGGGCTGGGGCCGGGGCCGGGGCGAGGATCTCGACGATGCCACTGGTTCCGTTGATCCGGATCCGGTCGCCGTTCTTGATCCGCTGGGTGGCCACGGACGTCCCGACGACGGCCGGGATGCCGAACTCGCGCGAGAGGACGGCCGGGTGCGACACGGTGCCGCCCGCGTCCGTCACGAGCCCGACGATCTTCGTGAAGAGGACGACCCAGGCCGGGTTCGTCATCTGGCAGACGAGCACGTCGCCGGCGCGGACGTCGTCGAACTGGTCCTCGCGGAGGACGACCCGCGCGATGCCCTCGACGACGCCCGGCGAGGCGCCGATCCCAACGACCTGGCCGGCGACCAGGGACTCCTTGCGGTAGAACTTGTCGGGGAAGCCCCACAGGTTCAGGTACGGGAAGGCGAGCTGGGTCGCCGTGACGGTCCCGATCCACTCCTTGGGCCGGAACGTGTACGCCTTCTCGCGGGCCGCCTTGCGCTCGGCCACGAGGGCCCGCCCGTCCACGCTGGCCGGGTTGCCGATGAAGACGCGCAGCTCGTTGTACTTGAAGAAGACGACATCGTCGGGGGCGTCGAGGGCGCCCGCCGCGACCAGCTTCCTGCCGATAGCGATCAGCGGGAGCCGAACGTGGGCATTGGCACCCTGGTCGATGTAGAAGTGGTGGTCCGGGGTCAGGGGGGCCATCCGGAGGTTGATCTCGTTGGCCGCCCGCATCTCCTCGAGCGCCTCGCCTTCGAGGCCCTCGAGGATCTCCCTGGCCGCGGCTGCGATGTCGGCGGCGAGGGCGGAGATCGTCTTCGGGTAGTCGTAGTTGGTCTCGATGTAGCCGCGGACCAGCTCGATGACCGGCTCCATGTGCTCCCGCACGGTCGGGAAGATGAACTCGTGGCTCCAGACCGCGTGCCAGCCGTACTCCTTCTGGTATGGGACGACCCGCTCATCGATGAAGCGCCTGCCGCGCTCGCTGGCCTTGAGGGCGACGATGATCTCGCCGGCTGTGTCGGCCATGAAGATGGCGGCGAGATCCGGGTCGGCCTTCGCCTCCTCCTTCATCTTCCAGAGGGCCTCGATCGAGTCCCAGTTGCGGTCCCGAGCCGAGTTCTGGAGCCGCCCCAGGAGCTGCTCATTGATCTTGCCGTGGGTCTTCTCCATGACTGCCCGCAGGTTGAGCGTCGCGGACAGCTGGGCGAAGTTGAGCATCCAGTGGATCTTCCAGTGGCGATCGTGGATGTCGATCGCATCCTCGAGCAGGACGGCGAGCTCGCCCAGGGAGAGCTGGTCCTCCTTGTCGAGCATCCCCTCGAGATAGGCGAAGTTGCGGTCCATCTCGGGGACGAGACGGTCGCGCCACCAGTTCACGAACTCGAGCCCGTATGTCGGCAGGACGGCGCCGAGGTACGCACCGATCTTGGCCGCGTACTCGGGGTCGTCCGGCACGACCGCAGTCGTGGCGAAGCCGTACTCCGAGGCGGCGAACGTCAGCCCGGCCTCGGCCGGGATCGCCGCCGTGTAGAGGTAGCCGTTGACGTTCTTCGCGATCCAGTCGGTCGCGAACGGCGTTCCGAAGCGCCGGAACATGTGGTCGCAGCTCAGCCACCAGCCTCCGATGTCCTCGTACATCGGGCTCAGGGGGTGGGGGCAGTGCAGGTCGTCGTAGACCCAGAAGAGGAGCTTCTCAGTCTCCGAGGACCAGCTGATCGGGAACTTCTCGTCGCCGAGGAACTGGCCGAGGACTTCTTCCTTGAGGGGCACCGGATCTTCCTCCTTCATGCCTGCCTGGCGCCGCCCGGGGGCGGCGCTTCCTAGCCGACGGTCGTCGTCGCGCGGGTGATCCGCTTGAAACGCTTCATGTTCTCGGTGATCGCGATCTCGGTTGGGAGCCGCTCCATGCTGGAGGCGCCGAAGAAGCCGGCCACGCCCGTGGTGTGCTCGAGGACGTACTGGGCGTCCTCGGGCTCGGCGATCGGGCCGCCGTGGCAGAGGGTGATGATGCCCGGGTTGACCTCGACGGCGGCGTCGCGGATCGCCTGGATCCGCTCCGCCGACTCCTCGAGCGTCAGCGCCGTCGTGGCGCCGATCGCGCCCTTCGTGGTCAGGCCCATGTGGGCCACCACGACATCGGCGCCCGCCTCCGCCATCGCCCGGGCCTGGTCGGGATCGAAGACGTACGGGCTGGCCAGCAG
>JAZDPM010000311.1:0-4857 GCA_043797725.1 Chloroflexota bacterium | reverse complement strand
AGCCGGCGTGGGATGGCATCCGGATCCTCGCCCACGTCGCGCCCGCGGGCGTTCGCCTCGTGGACGCCGCCGGCGCGGACCTGGCCCCGGACCACCCCGAGATCGCCGCCGAGCTCGCGGCCGGCGGGCAGGCGCAGACGCTCGTGGTCGACGGGTACCTCACGGACCAGGCCCTCCGGTCCGGCGTGGGCGCTGTCCTCGATGTCGACGAGAACCCGGGGATGGGCGAGCACGTGACCCAGTTCTTCCTTGGCAAGCAGGCGGCCGACCACGTGGGCGGGCGCGGGCGCGTCCCCGGACGGTCCACGGCCCGGACGGTCAACCAGGCCGAAGCAGCCGCGGAGGGCAAGCCGGTCCCGATCGCCTTCGTCGCCGTCGACCTGGTCGCCCTCGACGACGAGCCGCTCCTCGAGCTCCCGCTCCTCGAGCGCAAGCGCCTCCTGGAGAGCGTCCTCCCCGAGGGGGCGCGCGTCCGCCGCACGGCGTTCGTCCGCGAGCCGGCCGGCAGCTTCATCATCACGTGGCGGTCGCTCGGCTTCGGCGGCCTCGCCTACAAGGAGGCGAACAGCCGCTATCACCCGGGCGCCCCCAACGACGGCTGGTCGCTCATCGCCATGCCGCGCCGCTGATCTGCCCGCGCACGCTCGGACTCGGGTGGCGGCAGTGCGCGCACGCTCGGCCCCGGTGACGTCACACGGGCACCCGAGTCGTCGCCCGTGGTAGGGTGACCTGGTGGCCTCCACCGTGCTGACACCCGCGATCACCGCGGAGATCGAACGCCTCGGCCGGGCCGACCTCGTCGTCGGCATCCCGAGCTTCAAGAACGCCACCACGATCGGGCACGTGACCCGGGCGGCGCAGGCCGGGCTCGTCCAGTACTTCGCCGACCTGCGGCCCCTCCTCGTCAACGCCGATGCCGGCTCGCCCGACGGAACCCAGCGCGTGGTGGCGGAGACCGAGCCGCCGGACTACGTCGAGCGGATCCTCCTCGTCCGGCCCACGAACCGCCTGGAGCGCCTGACCCTCACCTACCCCGAGGTGGACGGCGTCGGCGGCAAGGGGGCGGCCCTGCGCACGATCTTCGAGATCGCGGCCAGGCTCGACGCGCGGGCCCTCGTCGTCGTCGACTCCGACCTCCGCTCGATCACCCCCGAGTGGATCGAGCTGCTCGCCGGGCCCATCCTCAAGGGCGGCTTCGACTACGTGACGCCGCTCTACGCCCGCCACAAGTACGACGGCACGATCACCAACACGGTCACCTACCCGCTGACCCGGGCCCTCTACGGCCGGCGGATCCGGCAGCCGATCGGCGGCGACTTCGGCGTCTCCGGCGACCTCGTCCGCCACTACCTGGCCCAGGAGGACTGGACCGCCGAGGTCAGCAAGTTCGGGATCGACATCTGGATGACGACGCACGCGATCGTCGGCGGCTTCGCGGTCTGCGAGACGCGCCTCGGCGCGAAGGTCCACGACCCGAAGGACCCCTCGGGGGACCTCGGGCCCATGTTCCGCCAGGTCGTGGGGACGATCCTGGGGCTGGCCGGCCGCCACCCCGACGCATGGCTCGAGATCCACGGCAGCCACGAGGTCCCGGCCTACGGCTTCGAGCGCTGGGTGGAGCCCGGCCCGCTCCACGTGAACACCCTCCGCCTCCTCTCGGAGTTCGGGGCCGGGCAGGTGACCCTGGCCGAGACATGGCAGGCGATGCTCGCCCCCGCCCACGCCGCGGCCGCCGGGGAGCTGGCAGTCGAGGCGGGGAAGCTCGCCGAGCGGGCGTCGCGCCGCCTGGGGATCGGCGGGGCCGAGAGCGGCTCGAACAGCGTCACCACCGACGAGATGAGCGAGGCCGTCGCGGGCTTCCACTTCCCCGACGAGTTGTGGGCGGGGATCATCTACGACCTCGTCGTCACCGCCCGCTTCGGCGACATCCCGCTCGAGCGCCTCGTCGCGGCCCTCGTGCCCCTCTACTTCGGGCGCGTGGGAAGCCTCGTCGTGGAGAGCCGCCACCTGGCCCAGGACGACGCCGAGGAGCGCGTCGAGCGCCAGGCGCGGGTCTACGAGCTCCGGAAGCCCTACCTGGTCGAACGCTGGAGGGCGGCGGAAGAGGCCGCCCGGACCGCCGATGCCGGAGGGGAAGGCCTGTGAGCCCACGGGCGCCGCTCCCCGCCCGAATCCTCATCCCCGTGGCCAACCCGGCGACGGCCGAAGACCTCGTGCGGATCGGCGCGGAGATCATGGACCCGCGGACCGGCGAGCTGACCATCCTGGGCATCGTGGAGGTCCCCGAGGACGTGGCGCTCTCGGAGGGCGCGACGCGCGCGCGGCAGGCCCGGCGCCTCCTCCAGAAGGTCCTCGACTACGCCCCGCCGGGGACCCGGATCCGGCCGCTCGTCCGGATCGGGCGCCGCGCGGCGGAGGGGATCGTCGAAGCGGCGACCGAGGTCGACGCCGACCTGCTCATCTTCGGGTGGGGCGGGCGCCCCGGCGGCCGTGGCACGGGCGCCGGCCCGGTCTTCTCGGCCACGATCGACGCCGTCGTCCGCGAGTCCCCCTGCGACATCGCTGTCGTCAAGCAGCGCCCGTTCGGCGAGGTGCGGCGGATCCTCGTCCCGGTGCGCGGCGGCCCCCACGCCGAGCTCGCCCTGGAATTCGCCGACGCTCTCGCCCGCCGCCACGGCGCCCGGATCGTCGTGCTCCACGTGATCCCGCCGGGCGTCACGAGCAGCGTCCGCGCCCAGGCCGAGCAGGCCCTCGCCACGTTCCTGCGGCAGCACGCCCGCGGCCACGCCGATGGCCTTCTCCGCGAGGCCCCCAACGTCCGGAACGCCATCCTCCACGAGGCGGAGAAGGCCGACGTCGTGATCATGGGCGCCTCCGCCGCGCCCGGGGGAACCGCCGCCGACGCCTTCCTGTTCGGCGCGCTTCCGGAGGCGATCGCCGCCCGCGCGACACCGCCCGTCATCGTCGTGAAGACGCGGGACCGGATCGGGGAGGCCACCTTCGAGGAGCTGGCGGGCCGGGCGGAGTCACTGGCAGCCGCCGACCGGGCTGCCGAGGAGTCGCGGGCCGTGCCGGCGCGCGTCGAGCGGTGGTTCGCCGAGTCCAACTTCCACCACGGCGAGTACCGCAACCTGCGCCGCCTGGTGGACCTGAAGAACCAGCAGGGACTTACCGTCAGTCTCGTCTTACCGACACTGAACGAGGAGGCGACGATCGGCCCGATCGTGGCCCGCGCCCTCCGCGTCCTCGTCGACGGCGTGAAGCTCGTCGACGAGCTGCTCGTCATCGACTCGGCGTCGACGGACCGCACCCGCGAGATCGCCGAGTCCGAGGGCGCGCGCGTCGTCCAGCACCCCGACGTGCTGCCCCGCTACGGCTCGTATCGCGGCAAGGGCGAGGCCCTCTGGAAGAGCCTCTTCGAGACCGGCGGAGACCTCGTCGCCTGGTGCGACACCGACGTCCGCAACTGGCACCCGCGGATGGCCTACGGGACGCTCGGGCCGCTCCTCGCCGAGCCGCGGATCCAGTACGTGAAGGGCTACTACCAGCGCCCGATCGTGGTGGATGGTGTGCTGAAGGAGGGCGGCGGCGGGCGGGTCACGGAGCTCGTCGCGCGTCCGCTCATCAACCTCTTCTTCCCCGACCTGTCGGGCTTCATCCAGCCGCTTTCCGGCGAGTACGCCGGGCGGCGAAGCCTCCTCGAGACGATCCCCTTCTTCACCGGGTATGCCGTCGAGATCGGGCACCTGGTGGACATCGCCGAGCGCGTGGGCCTCGCCGGCCTCGGCCAGGTGGACCTGGAGCGGCGGGTGCACCGCAACCAGGAGCTGGAGGGCCTCTCGCGAATGAGCTTCGTGATCCTCCAGGCGGTCATGAAGCGGCTGGAGGAGCGTCGCAAGGCCCGCCTCTTCGCGGAGCTGGGGTCGACGATGAAGCTGCCCCGCTTCGGCGGCGACCAGCTGGGCCTCGAGGTCATCGAGCTGGCCGACCGCGAACGGCCGCCCATGATCCGGATCCCGGAGTACCTGGAGCGCCGGGCCGGCAGCGGCGACAGCAGCTCCGGCGGCAACAGCGGCGGCAGCGGCGGCGGCTCCGGCTCCGGCTCCGGCAGCGGCTCCGGCAGCGGCTCCGGCTCCGGCAGCAGCAGCAGCGGGTGAGCGGGACCGACGCCCCGGCGGACGACCGAGGCCGGCCGCTCGTCGTGCTCGTCGCCCCAGACTCGTTCAAGGGGTCGCTGACATCCGTCGAGGTGGCCCGGGCGATCGCGGCCGGGTGGCTGCGTGCACGCCCCGGCGACGAGGTCCGCCTTGCCCCGCTCGCCGACGGCGGCGAGGGAACGGCCGTCGCGATCGAGGCGGCCGGCGGCTGGGAATGGCGGAGCGCCGCCGCTCACGACCCCATCGGCCGCGAGATCGAGGCGCGCTGGCTGGTGTCGGGCGACGGCACGCGGGCGGTCGTGGAGCTCGCGGCGGCCTCGGGGCTGTCGCGCCTCGCGCCGGACGAGCGCGACCCGGCCGGCGCCTCCACCGACGGCACCGGCGAGGTGCTCCGGGCCGCCCTCGACGCGGGTGTCCGGCGGATCGACCTGGGCGTCGGCGGCAGCGCTACCACCGACGGCGGGCTGGGAATCCTTGCCGCCCTCGGGCTGGCCATAACCGTGGAGCCCGACCTCGTCGTCCACCTCGACGAGATGGACCCGCGCCTGGCGGAGGTGGAGCTGCGGATCGCCTCGGACGTGACGAACCCGCTGCTCGGCCCGACGGGCGCGGCCGCCGTCTACGGCCCGCAGAAGGGCGCGTCCGAGGTTGACGTCCTGAACCTGGAGGCTGCCCTGGCCCGCTGGGCGGATGCGCTGGA
>JAZDPM010000306.1:0-5492 GCA_043797725.1 Chloroflexota bacterium | reverse complement strand
GCCGGGGCCCCCTCGCGTCACTGGGGCGTGGTGACGGCGCCCGGGTGGGCGCCGGCCTGCTACTTGTCGCGGAAGGCGCCGTCGGACATCGCCGCCTGCGCGGCCGCGAGCCGCGCCACCGGGACGCGGAAGGGCGAGCAGGAGACGTAGTTGAGGCCGATCCGCTCGCACTTGTGGATGGAGGCGGGATCGCCGCCGTGCTCGCCGCAGATGCCGACCTTGAGGCCCGGGCGAGCCGAGCGGCCCTTGTCGACGGCCATCTGCATCTCGGCGGCGATGACGTCGTCGAGCGTCTGGAACGGGTTCTCGGGCAGGATTCCGTCCTCCACGTACTTGAGGAGGAAGCCGCCCTCGGCGTCGTCGCGGCTGTAGCCGAACGTCATCTGGGTCAGGTCGTTGGTCCCGAAGCTGAAGAACTCCGCATGCCGGGCGATCTCGTCGGCGACCCAGACGGCGCGCGGAATCTCGATCATGGTCCCGAACTTGAAATCGATCTCCTCGCCGGCCGCCTTCACGACCGCCGTCGCTTCGGCGTCGAGGAGCGCACGCGTCGCGATCAGCTCGTTCACGTGGCCGACGAGCGGGATCATGATCTCCGGGCGCGGATCCTTGCCGGCGCGCTTGACGGCCACGGCGGCGTTGAGGATCGCGCGGGTCTGGATCTTCACGAAGTCCGGGATCATCAGCCCGAGGCGGCAGCCGCGGAGGCCGAGCATCGGGTTCTGCTCGTGCATTGACTTGATGGTGGACAGGAGCTCCCGATCCTCGCCGGACGCAGTGTCGCCCGCCTTCGTCACCTTGACGAGCTGCTCCTCCAGGTTCGGAAGGAACTCGTGGAGCGGCGGGTCGATGAGACGGATCACGACGGGCAGGCCGCTCATCGCGGCCAGGATCCCCTCGAAGTCGCCCTGCTGAAGTACCTCGAGCTGGCCCATCGCCGCGTCGAACTGCGCCACCACGGCCTGCTCGTCCGCGCTGAGCTCTTCGCCGGCGGCGACCTTGACCTTCGCCCTGGTGGCCGCGAAGGCGACCAGGATGGCGCCACGGACGATCTCCAGGCGCTCGCCCTCGCGGAACATGTGCTCGGTGCGGCAGAGGCCGATCCCCTGGGCGCCGTAGCTGCGGGCCTGGGCAGCCTCCTCCGGCTTGTCGGCGTTGGTCCAGATCTGGAGCCGGCGGATCTCGTCGGCCCAGCCGAGGATCTCCTGGAGCTCGGGCTGGTCCTCGAAGCGGGCCGAGACGGTCGGGAGCGCGTCGAGGAAGACCTCGCCGGTCGCGCCGTCGAGGCTGATCCAGTCGCCCTCGGCGAAGCCGACACCGGAGACGGTGGACTTCGCCGTCTTCGTGCCGTAGTCCACGACCAGCTCGGCGCAGCCAGCGACGCAGGGCTTGCCGATCTGGCGCGCGACGACGGCCGCGTGGCTGGTGGCGCCGCCGCGGGCAGTCAGGATGCCCTGCGCGACGGCCATGCCGTGGAAATCGTCGGGGGACGTCTCGACGCGGACCAGGACGACCGTCTCGCCGCGGGCGACCCATTCGACGGCCACGTCGGCGTTGAAGACGGCGCGTCCCACGGCCGCGCCGGGGGACGCGTTGAGGCCGCCCGCGATCTTGCGGGCGGCCCTGCGCGCGGCCGGCTCGAACTGGTCGCGCAGGAGCTGGTCTACCTGGGCCGGTTCGATCCGCCCGACGGCCTCGCGCCGGTCGATGGGGCCCTCGCCGACCATGTCGACGGCGATCTTCACGGCGGCCGCGGCGGTGCGCTTCGCCGAGCGCGTCTGGAGCATGTAGAGCTTGCCGCGCTCGATCGTGAATTCCAGGTCCTGGACGTCCTTGTAGTGGCGCTCCAGCTGGCGGCCGATCGCCTGGAACTCCGCGTACGCCGCGGGCATCTCCTCGGCGAGGTGGCTGATCTTGGCGGGAGTCCGGATGCCGGCCACGACGTCTTCGCCCTGCGCGTTGACGAGGTACTCGCCGTACAGGACGCTCTCGCCGGTGTTCGGGTCGCGGGTGAACGCGACGCCGGTACCGGAGTCGTCGCCCATGTTGCCGTAGACCATGGTCACGACGTTGACGGCGGTGCCGAGGTCGTGCGCGATCTTCTGGCTGGTGCGGTAGTCGTTGGCGCGCTTGCCGAACCACGAGGCGAAGACCGCCTTGATGGCCAGGTCGAGCTGCTCGGCGGGCTCGGTCGGGAAGTCGCGGCCGGCGTCCTCGCGGACGACCGCCTTGAACTCGGCGACCAGCGCCTTGAGGTCCTCAATTGTCAGGTCGGTGTCCCGGGCGCCGTGCCCGTGGGCCTCCTTGCGAGCCTCCAGCGGCTCGTCGAAACGCTCGGCGCGCACGCCGAGGACGATCCGGCCGAACATGGCGACGAAGCGGCGGTAGGCATCCCAGCCGAAGCGCTCGTTGCCGGTGAGGGCGATGAGCCCCGCCAGCGTCTCCTCGTTGAGACCGAGGTTGAGGACCGTGTCCATCATCCCCGGCATCGAGAACTTGGCGCCGGAGCGGACCGAGACCAGGAGCGGGTTGGCGACGCCGCCGAAGCCCTTGCCGGTCGCCGCCTCGATCTCCTTCACGGCGCCGAGGACGTCCTCCCAGAGGCCCGCCGGGAGCGTCTTGCCGGCCTCGAAGTAGTCGTTGCAGGCCTCGGTGGTGATCGTGAAGCCCGGGGGCGTCGGGAGCCCGGCGTTCGTCATCTCGGCGAGGCCGGCACCCTTGCCGCCCAGGAGGTCCTTCATGGATCCATCACCTTCGGCCCGGCCGTCGCCCCAGGCGAAGATGTAGCGCTTGGCGGCCGCGTGGGCACGCGTGGACGGGGCGACGTCAGGCATCGGGCGGGTTCTCCCTGTGTAAATGGCGGCGGGGCATGAGGCCGCCCCGCGATCGGTCCGATTGCGTCACGGGGATTGTACCGGCCCGGGCACGGCGGGGACCGGGACCGCTCGGCCCGCTCTCGGGGGCCGGATCGCCCACCGTGCCCGTCGCGCCGTGGGCGACACGCGGCTACACTCGGGGCGGCAGCGCGCCCGCACGGACGGCCGCAGGCAGGAGACCCTCGCCCCATGACCCCCCACGTCAAGGACACCCGCGTCATCGCCGATGATGCGGCCCAGTACAACGCGACCCTCGTGCGGCGCGTCGACCATACCCCCGACCTGGCGTCCGTCTGGGTCAGGTTTGACGGCGAGCCGATCCCCTTCGAGCCGGGCCAGTACATGACGATCGGGGTCTTCGCCGACGAGAAGCTCTGGCAGCGGCCGTATTCCGTGGCGTCGGCGCCGGCGGTCGCGGGCACCGACGGCTACGAGTTCTACGTCCGCCTGGTCCCGGTCATCCGCTTCACGACGCTTCTCTGGCGGCTCGAGCCCGGGGCGCGGATGCGGATGATCGGCCCGAAGGGCAGGTTCATGCTCGAGCCCGACGACCGGCGAACCCACCTCTACGTCTCGACCGGGACGGGCCTCGCCCCGTTCATCTCGATGATCAGGGAGACGCAGGCCCAGGGGAAGCCGCGCAAGACCGTCGTGCTTCACGGCGTCTCCCACGCCTCGGACCTCGGGTATCGCGAGGACCTGGTGGCGATGGAGCGCGACGGGTCGTACCCGGTCCGCTACATCCCCACGATCTCGCGCCCCGGCGAACCGCGCAACGCCGGCTGGACGGGCCGAACCGGCCGCGTGGAGCAGGTCGTCGCCGACGTCTGCCACGACCTGGGCCTCCGGGCCGACCGCACCGTCGTCTACATCTGCGGGAACCCGGAGATGATCCTCAACGTGGAGCGGGTCCTCATGGACCGCAACTTCCCGGAGTTCCACGTGAAGAAGGAGCTCTACTGGCCCAAGGGGAAGAGCCCGGCCGCCGAGACGGCGACCACGGGCGGCTGACCACAGGCGAACGAACACCTGCCCAGGAAACGTGCCATTCGGCCCGTCGAACATATGCGCACTGGCGCATGGGTCGCCCGCGCGCCTCGTGCACCATCCACGTTGACCAGACCCCGCCCTGGAGTTGCCATGCACGCCGTCGTCGACAAGGCCCGTCTCTCGCCCAACGTGACCCGCCTCGTCATCGAAGCCCCCCGGATCGCCAAGATCCGCCAGCCGGGGCAGTTCGTCATCGTTCACCGCGGACCCGGCGCCGAGCGGATCCCGCTCACGATCGCCGACGTGGACCAGGAGCGGGGCACGATCACGCTGGTGATCCAGGCCGTCGGCAAGAGCACCGAGGACCTCGTCGCGCTCGAGGTCGGGGACGGGATCCAGGACGTGGCCGGACCCCTCGGGCGGGCGACCGAGCTCATCGAGTCCGGTCACGCGGTGTGCGTCGGGGGCGGCGTGGGAACCGCTGTCGTCTACCCGATCGCCCTCGGCCTCGCGAAGTCCGGGGTGAAGGTGACGAGCGTCATCGGCGGCCGCTCGAAGGAGTGGGTGATCTTCGAGGACGAGCTGCGCCGGGCGGGCGAAGTCGTGACCTGCACCGACGACGGCAGCTATGGGCGCCACGGCTTCGTCACGGATGCGCTGAAGGACGTGATCGAGGCGGGCGGCGTCGACGCCGTCTACGCGGTGGGGCCGGTGCCCATGATGCGGGCCGTCGCCGAGCTCACCCGGCCCTACGGCGTGCCGACCTTCGCCTCGCTCAACGCGATCATGCTCGACGGGACCGGGATGTGCGGCGGCTGCCGCGTCCAGGTCGGCGGGAAAACTGTCTACGCCTGCGTCGACGGGCCCGAGTTCGATGCCCACGCGGTCGACTTCCCGGAGCTGGCCGACCGCCTCGGGACCTACCGCGAGTTCGAGGCGCGCGCCCTGGAAGTCGCCCACCGCCGGGCGGCCGAACAGGGGGAGGCGCCGATCCACGCGCCGGAGGGGAACTGCCTGATCCCGGCTCTCGCCTCCGAGGCCGAGAAGCAGGAGGCGGCCGCGGCCGCGGAGGAGTCCAGGGCGTGACCGACCAGCTGAACCCCGCCCCCGACCAGGGGGCCCCGGGCGCGTCCCACGGCGACTCGGAGTTCCAGCCGGCGTTCGATCACCCGCTCACCCCGCGGGAGCGGATGGCGATCGAGCGCACCCACATGCCCGAGCAGGATGCCCTCCTGCGAGCAGCCAACTTCCACGAGGTCAACCTCGGGTACTCCCAGCAGCTGGCGGTCCTGGAGGCCGAGCGCTGCCTGCAGTGCAAGAACCCCGTCTGCATCGCCGGCTGCCCGGTCCGGGTGGACATCCCGCGCTTCATCGAGCTTCTCCGGATCGGCGACATGGCCGGGGCGGCGGCGTCGCTCCTCGGCGACAACGCCCTGCCCTGCGTCACCGGGCGCGTCTGCCCGCAGGAGATCCAGTGCGAGGGCGTCTGCGTCCGGGCCAAGAAGGGGTCGCCGGTGGCGATCGGGGCCCTGGAGCGCTACGTCGCCGACTGGGCGATGGTGCACCCCGAGACGATTCCCGCCGCGACCCCGCAGGCGAGCGGCAAGTCGGTTGCCGTCGTGGGCT
>JAZDPM010000304.1:0-3359 GCA_043797725.1 Chloroflexota bacterium | reverse complement strand
TCATCGTCGTGGTCGGTGTTCCCGCCATCCTCGTCGGCTACATCGTCCTTAGTGAGCAGGTGCTGCGCGTCGTGCCCGACCGGGCGCGCCGACGGATCGGGCCCTGGCTGTGGCTCCTGCCCGCCTTCGCCTTCCTCGGCGTCTTCCTGGTCTACCCGACGATCGGCACCGTCATCCGCAGCCTCCAGAACGCGGCCGGCACCACGTTCGTCGGGCTCGACAACTACGTCTGGTTCTTCAACACCGACAGCACCCTGGGGGCGCTCAAGAACAACGTCATATGGCTGGTGGTCCTGACCGCCCTTGCCGTGGGCCTGGGCCTGGTGATCGCGACGCTCGTCGACCGGGTCCGCTACGAGACCGCCGCCAAGACCGTGATCTTCGTGCCCCTGGCCATCAGCATGGTCGCCGCGGGCGTCATCTGGAAGTTCATGTACGACTACCAGACCCCGGGGACGCCCCAGCTGGGCACGCTCAACGCGGCGCTCGGCTCCGCGGGCATCGCGCCGGTGCCCTGGCTGCAGGTCTCGGAATTCAGCATCAACACGATCCTGCTGGTCATCGTGATGACCTGGATGTGGACCGGGTTCTGCATGGTCATCATCTCGGCCGCCCTCAAGGGCATCAACCCCGAACTCCTTGAGGCGGCCCGCGTCGACGGCGCCACGGAGCTCCAGGTCTTCCGCCGGATCACCCTCCCGCTGCTCGCCCCGACCCTGGCCGTCGTCTCGACCACGATGGTCATCACGGCGCTCAAGGCCTTCGACATCGTCTACGTCATGACCAACGGCAACCTGGACACGGAGGTCATCGCCAACCGGATGGTCAAGGAGATGTTCCAGTACGGGAACAACGGCCGGGCAAGCGCGATCGCGGTGATCCTGCTGCTCGCCATCATCCCCATCCTGGCGGTCAACATCCGCCGCTTCAGGGCCCAGGAGGCGATCCGATGACCGGCGTGACGGCGACGGTGACGGCTCCCTCGGCGGGACGAGGTCGCCGCGCCGGCCTCCTCCGCCGGCTCCCCCTGCACGGCGCGATCATCCTCCTGGTAGTCATCTGGCTGATCCCCACGATCGGGCTCCTGGTGAACTCGTTCCGGCCGCCCGAGACCATCACCCAGTCAGGCTGGTGGACTGTCATCTTCGGCCCATCGCAGCTCACGCTGGACAACTACGCCCACGTCCTGGCCCAGAGCAACATCGCCGAAGGCTTCGTCAACAGCCTCTTCATCTCGATCCCCGCCACGATCATCCCGGTCTTCGTGGCCGCCTTCGCCGCCTACGCCTTCGCCTGGATGCGGTTCCCGGGGCGCGACCTGCTCTTCGTCGTCGTGGTCGGACTCCTGGTCGTGCCGCTCCAGTCGACGCTGATCCCGATCCTCCAGCTGTACGGCCCCAAGGGGATCAACATCGCCGGCTCGTTCCTCGCCGTCTGGCTGGCTCACACGGCCTACGGGCTGCCGTTCGCGGTCTACCTCCTGCGCAACTTCATGGGCGAGCTGCCCCGCGAGGTCTTTGAGTCGGCGGCCATCGACGGGGCGAGCCACGTCACCTCGTTCTTCCGCCTGGCAGTTCCGATGAGCGTGCCGGCGATCGCGGCGCTCGCGATCTTCCAGTTCCTGTTCGTGTGGAACGACCTGCTGATCGCCCTCATCTTCATCGGCGCCCAGAACCCCGAGAACGCGCCCCTGACCATCGTCGTGGCCAACCTCGTAAACTCCCTCGGCGGCGGCTGGCAGTACCTCGCGGCCGCGGCCTTCATCTCGATGGCCCTACCGCTGGCTGTCTTCCTCGTCCTGCAGCGGTACTTCGTCCGGGGCATCGTCGGCGGCTCCGTCAAGGGCTGACGAAGGTCGAACGACCGGAGCGCCCGAACCTCAGCCAGGAGACCGCCGCGATGCCACGCTCCAGCACCGACCGCGGCAGCCGGCCCCCCGGCGGGCCCGACTGGTACAAGGACGCCGTCATCTACGAGGTCCACGTCCGGGCCTTCCGGGACAGCAACGGCGACGGCAGCGGCGACTTCCGGGGCCTCACCGAGAAGCTCGACTACCTCGCCGATCTGGGCGTGACCGCCCTCTGGCTCCTGCCCTTCTTCCCCTCGCCCGGCCGCGACGACGGGTACGACACCTCCGACTACACCGCCGTTCACCCGGACTACGGCACGCTGGCCGACGTCCGGACCTTCATCACGGAGGCCCATCGTCGCGGCCTGCGGGTGATCGCCGAGGTCGTCCTCAACCACACGTCCGACCAGCACCTCTGGTTCCAGCGCGCGCGCCGGGCGCCCCGCGGGAGCCCCTGGCGGGAGTTCTACGTGTGGAGCGACACGCCCGATCGCTATCCGGAGGCGCGGGTCATCTTCCGCGATTTCGAGACGTCGAACTGGACCTGGGACCCGGTGGCGGCCGCCTACTACTGGCACCGGTTCTACGCTCACCAGCCCGACCTGAACTACGAGAACCCGCGGGTGCGCCAGCAGATCCTGCGGGTCGTCGAGTTCTGGCTCGATCTCGGGATGGATGGCCTCCGCCTGGACGCCGTGCCCTATCTCCACGAGGCGGACGGCACGAACTGCGAGAACCTCCCCGCGACCCACGCCTTCCTGCGCGAGCTGCGACGCCATGTCGACGCGCGCTACGGCGACCGGATGCTCCTCGCCGAGGCCAACCAGTGGCCGGAGGACGCCGTCGAGTACTTCGGCGGCGGCACTGGGGACGAATGCCACATGGCCTTCCACTTCCCGCTCATGCCCCGGATCTTCATGGCCCTCCGGACCGAGGACCGGTTCCCGATCCTCGACATCCTCGAGCAGACGCCGGCCATCCCCGAGACCGCGCAGTGGGCGATCTTCCTGCGCAACCACGACGAGCTCACCCTGGAGATGGTCACCGACGAGGAGCGGGACTACATGTACCGCGCCTATGCCAGCGACCCCGCGGCACGGATCAACCTGGGGATCCGGCGGCGGCTCGCGCCGCTGGCGGGGACCCGCCGCCGGCTGGAGCTCCTCAACGGGTTGCTCTTCTCCCTCCCCGGCACCCCGGTCCTCTACTACGGCGACGAGATCGGGATGGGCGACAACTACTACCTGGGTGATCGGAACGCGGTTCGGACGCCGATGCAGTGGAGCCCCGATCGCAACGCCGGCTTCTCCGAGGCGAACCGCCAGCGCCTGTACATGCCCCTCATCGTGGATCCCGAGTACCACTTCGAGGCGGTCAACGTCTCCGCCCAGGCCGCGAATCCCTCGTCGCTCCTGTGGTGGATGAGGCGGGTCATCGGGTTGCGGCGCCGGCACCCGGCCCTCGCCCGGGGCAGCTTCGAGGTCATCCCGACGTCGAACCGGCACGTCCT
>JAZDPM010000279.1:0-10326 GCA_043797725.1 Chloroflexota bacterium | reverse complement strand
CCGGCGCGTCCGGGACAGTGCAATCGACGAGGGAGTGACGTTACGCTTCGCGTGGGTGACGGCGGACAGGTCCGATCTGCCGTTCGGCTCCTGCCGGCCGCCAGGTCCCGGTCGAGCGTGTCCCGCGCGTTCCGCCGAAGTCCCACCCGAGCCATGCGCGAAGGAGGAGGAGATGCCACCAGCCGCGAGGGACATGCCTCGCCACCACCTCGCTGGCGCCACGTGACATCGAGAAGCGTCTCCCCGCCGGGCTACGAGGTCGTGCCGGTGGATCGAGGTCAGCGCCAGATCAGCGACTGGCTGGACCAGGCGGCCCGCCGCCACACGATGCACGCCCTGCTGGAGCTCGACGTCACCGATGCCCGTCGCGCGATCCGTGAGCAACGGGCGAAGACCGGTGAGCCACTCTCGTTCACTGCCTTCGTGGTGGCCTGTCTTGCCCGCGCGATCGACGAGGACAAGACGATGCACGCCCATCGCAAGGGCAAACGTGAGCTCGTCCTGTTCGACGACGTCGACGTCACCGTGGTGGTCGAACGCCTGGTCGACGGGGCGAAGATTCCGGTGCCGCACATCGTCCGGGCGGCGAATCGCAGGTCAGCCGTCGAGATCACCCACGAGATCAGCGGCGCTGCGGCGGGGTCCGTCCCGTACGCGAGGGCCCGCCGGGTGCTGCCCCTCTGGCTCCGCCTGCCCGGCGTCGTGCGCCGTGTCGCGTTGTCGCTGTGGCTCGCCGATCCATATCGGCGCAGGCGATTGACCGGCACGACCTTCGTCAGCGCGGTCGGCATGTTCGGACGGGGGACCGCCTGGGGCGTTCCGCAGGCCCAGAACTACACCCTGGGGGTCACGGTCGGCGGCCTCGCCCGCAAGCCCGGGTTGGCCAGGAGTCCCGACGGGGAACGGGTCGAGCCGCGCGAGTTCGTATGTCTCACCCTCAGCTTCGATCACGACGTCGTGGAGGGCGCGCCGGCAGCCCGGTTCACCAGCCGGCTGAAGGAACTGCTCCAGGGGACGGCGGTCACCTTCAGCGACGGGCCGGCCTGAGCGATGCCGGCTCCGCTCGGCAAGTCGCCGACCAGGAAGATGCCGAACATCCAGGTCTTCGGCCTCGAGGACTCGCCGGCGACGCGCGCCGCGGTCCGGTTCTTCCGCGAGCGGCGAATCGTCGTCCATTTCGTCGACCTGCGCAAGAAGCCGATCGCTCCCGGGGAGCTCCGCCGGTTCGTCGATCGGCTGGGCGCGACCGCGCTCCTGGACGTCGAGAGTCGCGCGTACACGGACGCCGGCCTGGCGCACCTCACGATGGACACGGGCGGCGTGGTCGCGCGGCTGCTGGCCGACGTGCGCCTGCTCCGGCTCCCGCTCGCCCGCTACGGGGACGACGTCACCGCCGGCAAGGACGAGGCGACCTGGAAGGCCTGGCTGGCCCGGCGCACGTAGGCCCGGCCTGCGCCGAGTCCCGGAACGGCGATACTGGCGAGAACCGGACCGGCAAGGGTCGCGGGAAGCGGTGGCATCGGGCCGGCCGGTCCCGGCTGCGATGCTCGACCGATGGAAGCGAGGCAGGAGGATTGCCGATGATCGTGTGCGTCCCCGTGACGGACGACGGGATGATCGATCCCCGCTGGGGGCGCGCCGCGCGCGTCGCGATCGCCGACGTGCGGGCCGGAGCCTTCGCGAGCTGGCGGGAGTTCGCCGTTCGCTGGGACGACCTGCACGACGTGGGCACCGAGGGCGGGCATCACGCCCGGGTGGCGGGCTTCCTGCGCGAGCATCGCGTGGAGGTAGTCGTGGCGCACCACATGGGCCCCCCGATGCAGCACATGCTCGGCCAGATGGACATCGGCGTCTGGCTGGAGGCGAGCGGTGATGCGCGCCGGGCCGTCCTCGCGATGACGGCCCCGCGGGCGAACTAGCACCTGCTCGCATCGAAGCGCGGCAAATCCGACCGCCACCCCGCTCGAGTGGATGTAGCGCGAGGTCCACCAGGTCGACCTCAGTCGCTCCTGCGCCAAGTTGGGCGAGCAGGTCCTAGACCGCGATGACGACGACCTCGTCATCCGCAACGCCGGCCGCCTCGCCGGCCCGCCATCATCAGTGCTTGCCGGTCACGCGCCGGATCGCGGACGAACAGCTGACGTGCCGCGGAGAAGGGAGGGCACCATGCCATCGTCGGGTCTCGTGCGCTGGGGGATCCTCGGGCCGGGTTCCATCGCGACCCGGTTCATGCGCCGCGCCGGTGAGGCCGCCCACGCCGAGGTGGTCGCGGTCGGGAGCCGGAGCGGCGAGCGCGCGTCGGCGTTCGCGGCCGCCCACGGGATCCCTTCCGCCTACGGGTCGTACGAGGCGCTCCTCGACGATCCGGCGGTCGATGCCGTGTATGTCGGCGTGCCGAACTCGCTCCACCACCCGTGGACGCTGCGAGCGCTCGCGGCCGGCAAGCACGTGCTGTGCGAGAAGCCCTACTCGCGGCACCCGGCGGAGGTCGCGGAGGCGTTCGACGCGGCGGCCGCCGCGGGCCTGCTGCTGATGGAGGCGTTCATGTGGCGCCACACGCCCCAGGCGCGGCGCTTCCTCGAGGTGCTGCCCGAGGTCGGGAATCTCCAGGCGATCCGGGCGACGTTCAGCTTCCGAATCGGCGACCCGACCGATGTCCGCCTCCAGGCGGGTCTCGACGGCGGCAGCCTGATGGACGTCGGGTGCTATGCGGTCAGCGGCGCACGCCACGTTGCCGGGTCGGAGCCGGCGCGCGTGCTCGGCGAGCAGACGCTGGCACCCTCGGGTGTCGACATGACCTTCGCGGGGCTGCTGCGCTTCCCGGGGGGCATCATCGCCACGATCGCCTCGGGCTTCACCTCTGACCACGCCACGCTCGAGGCGATCGGCGATGCGGGCACTCTCCTGCTGCGCCGCGCGTGGCAGGGCGAGGCGCGAGCGCTCTGGCTGGAGGACCGCGAGATCCCGGTCGCCCCGGACGACGCGTACCGCCTCGAGCTCGACCACATGAGCGCGGCGATCCTCGGCGAGACCGCACCCCTGCTCGCCCGGGAGGACGCCCTGGGCCAGGCGCGGACGATCTCAGCGCTCTACGAGTCGGCGGCCATTGGTGCCGCCGTCGCCGTGGAGGCGTGATCGTCGCCCCCGGGCGGCAAACGGGACGGCCCCCCACTGCCGCCGTCGGGGGTCCCGACCTGCCAGGCCGATCCGCCGGGCACGCCGAAGCGCGCGGGATCCAGGTCCGCGGGAATGGCGGGATCGCGACCCAGCAGCAGGTCGGCGACGAGCCGGGCGGACGCGGGGCCGGTCGAGATCCCCCATGGTCCGTGGCCCGCGCAGACCCACAGCTGCCGCAGCCAGGGGACCCGCCCGACCAGGGGCCGGCCGTCGACGCTCTGCGGCCGGGCGCAGGCGCGGACCCCGCGGATCGGCGCGTCGAGCACGCCGGGGACGAACCCCGACGCCCGCACCAGGATCGGCTCCATCCACGCGGCGGGGTGCGGCTCGCGGTCCAGGAAGGTCGAGCCGACGGCACTCCCCCCGGGCAGCGGCACCAGGCTGAACTCGACGCCGGGTCCCGCCTCGTCGTGGCTCTCGGCATCCGCGCTCGGCGTCCCGATGGCGGCGTCGATGTCCGCCCCCTCGAGGACGTGGCGCGGTGTGACCGCGAGGTCGGTCTCGACCACGACGCCCCACAGGGGGCGGATCGGGGTCCAGCGACCGGTCGGGTCGATCAGCGAGGACGTCCCCGGGCCGGCGGCCACGAGAACGGCTCCAGCGGGCAGGAGGCGATTGTCGACGCGGACGCCCGTCACGCGATCGCCGTCGACCGCGAGGACCGCTTCACGACCAAGCCGCACCTCCACGCCGCGCGACTCGGCCAGCGTTGCGTACGCGTACGTCGAGGCAGCCGGCAGGACGGGGTAGCCCATCTCGACCCGGCAGGCCCACAGGCCCGGGGCGAGCGCAGGCTCGAGCTCCTCGAGCGCAACACCCGCGACCACCTCCGTCCGGAGGTCCGGGAAGGCGTCGCCGATCGATCGCGCGAGCCGCCGCACGGCCGCCTCGTGCGTGGACACGAACAACATCCCCGCCGGCTCGGCCGGGAACCGGAACGTCGCACCCCCGGCCGAGAGCTTCCGGTAGAGCACCAGGGTCTCGCGATAGAGGTCGCCGAGGACGGGGTCGAAGGGATGCTGGACGACGCCCGAGTTGGCGCCCGACGCTCCGGAGGCGAGGCCCTCGCGCTCGACGAGGACGACCCGGGCGCCGCCCTCCGCGAGGAACGCGGCCGCGGCCGTGCCGACGATCCCGCCGCCGACGACCACGACATCCGCGCTCGACCCGTTCATGCGCAGAGACTATCGCCCCGTCGGCCGGCTCACGCGCCACGGCCGCCTCGGCATGGCGGGCCACGAGGCGGAGCGTCCGCTGCTCCCCGCCGCCGGCGAGGATCTGGGGCTCGCAGACGCGGGCGCGGTGGGCCGGCGGCCGGCGCTCGCCCTACTCTCCGGTCGTTGCCTCGAGATCGGGCGGCGGGGCGCCCAGCCACTTGGCCACGTCCCGGATCACTCGCCGCTCGCGCTCGCTGACCATGACCTGCCCGACCGTGTGCCGGGATTCGCCGATCCGGACGGCCAGCTCCACGAGCCATTGGACGAACGCCTGCCCCTCCGCCTCCGGCACGCGCTTGAGCACGCCCCGCGTGCGCTTGAGGCCCCGCTGCGGGTCGACGCCGCCGGCGTGGTAGGCGGCCCACAGCGCATCGAGGTTGCCGCGCAGGGTCTCCACCGTGGTGCCGGCGGCCCCGCTGCCGCCGAACCGGACGTGGGCGTCGTCGAGCTCCTGGGTCAGCCGTCGGAACTGGCTCGTCTCGGGCGGTCCCTCCGCCCCCGCGACCGCCGTGTAGACCCACAGCGGCGCGAAGATGAGCGCCTCCCACTCGCCGGTGCCGAGCTCCTTCGATCCCATGGCGTGAGCATACGGTCACCTGCGCCGCGAGGGAAGAGCGAAGAACCGATCCGGGCCCCCGACGGCGTCCGCCGCGAGGACGTCTGCCGGGTCACGCCGACCGGCGGCGCGATCCTTCACCCCTGTCCGATCGACCCGGTCATCCCCGCCTGGGCCCGGGGCGCCTGCCCCTCACGCCTCGCTCGACTGGCTCCAGAGGTTGATCCCGCCGTCCACCGCGTGCCCGTCGATCTCGGCCAGGTCCTCCGCCGTGAAGTCCAGCCGGGCGGCCGCGCCGAGGTTCTCCTCGAGCTGCCCGACCGTCCGGGCCCCGATGAGCGCCGACGTGACCTCCGGGCTCCGGAGGGTCCAGGCGATCGCCATCTGGGCCAGGGTCTGCCCCCGACGCGCCGCGATCGCGGCGAGCGCGCGCACGCGCGCGAGGTTCGCCTCGCTCACCATCGTCCTCGAGAACGAACCCTCCCGGGCCGCCCGGGAGTCGCCGGGCACGCCCGCCAGGTAGCGGCTGGTCAGGAGCCCCTGGGCCAGCGGCGAGAACGCGATGGCGCCGACGCCGGCCTCGGCGAGGACCCCCAGGAGCTCGGGCTCCACCCAGCGGTTCAGCATCGAGTACGACGGCTGGTGGATCAGGAGCGGGGTGCCCAGCCCGCGCAGGATCGAGATCGCCTCGCGGGTTCGGGCGGCGGAGTACGACGACACCCCGACGTAGAGGGCCTTGCCCCCGCGGACCGCGGTGTCGAGCGCGCCCATCGTCTCTTCGAGCGGGGTGTCCGGGTCGACGCGGTGCGAGTAGAAGATGTCGACGTGGTCGAGGTCCATCCGCCCCAGGCTCTGGTCGAGGCTGGCCAGGAGCGACTTGCGCGAGCCCCACTCGCCGTACGGCCCGGGCCACATCGTGTAGCCGGCCTTGGTCGAGACGATGAGCTCGTCCCGGTACGGCCGGAGGTCCTTGCGGAAGATCCGCCCGAAGTTCTCCTCGGCCGATCCGAACGGGGGCCCGTAGTTGTTGGCCAGGTCGAAGTGGGTGACGCCGAGATCGAATGCTCGCCGGACGATCGCGCGCTGGGTGGCGAAGGGGGCGTCGTCGCCGAAGTTCTGCCACAGGCCGAGGGAGATGGCCGGCAGCTGCAGGCCGCCCCGCCCGCAGCGGCGGTACGCCATCCGGTCATAGCGATCCGCGGCGGGGACGTGGAGCGGCAGGTCCATCCCCGGATCGATCGACATGGGATCTCTCCTCTGGTTCGAATGCTTGCCGTCATGGTAGAGCGCGACACGGCCGACGAGACGCGCTGGTGTTGCCGACGAACGGCACTGGCCAGCGCGCCGCCCCCCGGCGGAGAATCCGCGAACCACGGGGAGCGCTGACACGCGGTCCGCTGACCTGGCCGCCTGGACCGCGCCGAGCCACTGGTGAACCCGACCTGTCGAACGGGTGCCGGCGCGCCTCGCGCGGCGCCCTGGGAAGGATGGCGCCGCGATGGCCACGTTCGTTCTCCTGTCCACGCTCACCGACGAGGGGGCCAGGACGATCACCCAGCGCCCCACGCGGATCAAGGAGGTTGACGACGAGATCCTGAAGCTCGGCGTGACGGTCTTGAGCCAGTGGGCCGTCCTTGGGGCGTACGACTTCGTGAGCATCGTGGAGGCGCCCGACAACCTGGAGATCTCGAAGGTCTCGGCGATGCTCGCGTCGCGCGGCACGGTTCGGATCATGACCCTGCCGGCGATCCCGGTCGACGAGTTCATCGCCGGCCTCGGGAAGACGTAAGGGAAGGCGCGATGCAGGCCAGCCTCATCGAGTTCGGCTTGATCGAGATCGACGGCCAGCGCTACGACCGCGACATGGTCGTGGAGCGGGGCCGGGTCGGCAAGCGCCACAAGAAGGCGTCCCAGCCGCTCCGCAACCGCTACGGCCACACGCCCCTGAGCCTTCTCGAGCCGATCCCCTGGGACTGCCGTTGCCTGGTCGTCGGCACCGGCGCGGACGGCGCCCTCCCGATCGACGATGAGGTCCTCGCGGAAGCCCGCCGGCGGGGGGTCGAGCTCATCGCCCTCCCGACGGACGAGGCCTGCGAGCTGCTCTCCGCCGCCGACCTGGAGACGACGAACGCGATCCTGCACGTCACCTGCTGACGCGATCGACGGTCAAGCCGCGGGCCCGCCGCCCGGCAGCATGATCGCCGGGCGTCCGGCCACGGCCCCGATCAGGGCACCCGGTACTTGACTCCCGACGTCCAGATCGACGCACCGTTCGTGGCCGTCGACTCGGCGCGCGAGCGCACCCACCACCTGCCGGCCGAGGGCAGCGTCGTCACGATGCGGGCACGCCCCGTCGAGGCGCTTGCGTAGGCATACAACGTCCGCTTGCGGACCCACTTCGTTCCGACCTGGAGGAAGAGGTCGAAGCGCGCCCTGCCGCGCACCACGTCGCTGCCCACAGGTCGGATCGTCTCCGTCAGCGTGATCCGGGTCGTCCGCGTGATGGTGCGCCCGGACGGGACCGAGGAGGCAAGGGTCGCCGTGGCGTTGACGCGGACCAGGATGGCGGCGCTCACCGCGACTGAGCCGTCGGACAGCGCGGTTCGGGCTCGCCAGTAGCGGTGGCGGCGCGGGACCGCGGAGGCCCGGCCGGTCCCGGTCGGGTCGAGGACGACGTCGGCGGCCGCGGCCCACGTCTTCAGGTCAATCGACCATTCGAACGTGGCCGGGACGCCTGCCCCCTCCGGGAGAGCGACGCCGATCGTGCCGACGATGGCCTTTCCGAACGTGACCGTCGCCGGCGACACGGCCAGGGAGACCTGGGGCGCCGCGCCGGGCGCGGCGACCATGAACGGCGCCGAGGTCGCGGACGCGAGGCTCGGCACGTCGGCCCGGATCGTATAGCCGGTCCCAGCCAGGTCGACGGAGCACCCGCTGAAGGCCGCAACCCCGTTGACGGCGGCCCGCGTGGTGCCGCCCGCGCAGGTGAACGTCGCCCCGGTCGGGTTCGCGGCCAGGCCCAGGGCCACTTCCATCGTGGCGCCCGGTCCGGTGGCGGCCACGCGCCCGTCCGCGTCGACGATGGCCACGGTTGGTTGCCCGAGCAGCGGCCCGGCGGCGGTGCCCGACGCCGGGGGCGAGACGAAGGCGGCCGCCGCGGGAGCCGCGATGGGGGTCGGCCCCATCGACAGGCGGCCGCTGCCGAAGACGTTGTTCGGCACCGGCGAGCCGAGCGGGATGGCCCGCTGTTTGAGGAGCGCCGCCAGCGTTGCCGGCGTCAGCGACGGGTCGGCCTCGAGGAGGAGGGCCGCGGCTCCCGTCACGAACGGCGCCGACTGGCTGGTGCCGCAGAACTCGGCATCGATCGTCGTCGGCGCGCAGTCGGCCGCGACGAGGTCAGGCTTGACACGCCCGTCGAGGGTGGGCCCCTGGGAGCTGTACGGCTCGATGACGGTGGGGGTGCGGTAGTCGACCGCGCCCACGCTGACCATCCCGGGGTTGCGCGAATCGGCGGGCGTCGGGAGGGACCCGGCCTTCGTGAAGTGGGCCATGGTCGCCGCGCCGGGCGCCCACATGAGAAGTTTCAGGAGCGCGGCCTCCGGGCCGGCGCCGTGCCAGACGGAGAGGTCGTAGGTGCCCCCCGCGAGCGACTCGAAGGTCACGATCTCGAACGGGTCGCCGGTCTCCGCCTGGAGTTCCTCGGAGGAGGCGACGAGGGTGTCGCCCTGCCACAGGAGGAGGTCGTAGTCGGATGTCGCGCTGGGCCATCGCAGGGCGACGCTGATCTCCTCACCCGCGCGAAGGGTGACCTCGTTGAGCTCGTCAGGGCCAACGAAGTCGATCCAGCCGTCGGCATCCAGATCCTGCGGCGCACCGGTCCACGTGGTCTCGCCCGAGTTGCCGGCAGAGGCGACGAAGAGGGCTCCGCCGGCGACGGCAGCATCCAGTAGCGCGTAGTCCGAGTTGAAGTAGGTGCTCGTGCCGTCGCCCATGCCATCCATCAAGTAGCTGGACACCTTGGAGTAGTTGATGATGCGGACGCCATTGCCGGTCATCCACGCGATGGCCGCCGCCAGGTCCGCCGGCGAGGACGCGTTCGAGACGAACAGGTCGGCACCGGGGGCCAAGTCGACGATCGACTCGGCGACCGCGGTGCCGTGCGTCTCGCCCGCTGCGCAATCGGCCAGATTCGGGGACGACACCCCAAGGTCCGGGAAGCAGAGCGCCTGGACCGAGGCGGGGAGTTCTGTTCCCAGGCGCGCCGCGAACCCGTCGAAGCCGACGTCGAGGATGCCCACCTTCACGCCCTTGCCCGTGAAGCCTGTCTGGTGCCAGGCAGTCGCCCCGTGCAGCGCCGGCCCGGGTCCGACGAAAGAGTCGGCGATGGGCGTCCGGATGGCCCGCACGGCGACGACCCCGGGCGTGGTGGCGAGCCGCTCGAGCTGGCGCGGCCGGACGTACCCCTCGATCGTGCGGCGCCAGGCACCGCGGAGATCCAGGCCGGCGGCCCGGAGCCGGCCGCGGACCGCGGTGTCGGGCTCGCCGGTCAGCTCCACGGCGACGGCAACCTCGCGCACGCCGTCCCGGGTGCGGCTGATGATGGAGCGATCGGGCGCCTTCCCGGCCGCGACCGCATGAAGGCCCGCTCCCAGCGTCCCGTGCTGCGGGTTCGCGCCCACGACGCTGGGGGGCGATGCGATCGCAACGAGGCAGAGGAGGGTGACCCAGAGCACCGAGCGACGCTGGCGAGCCATCGGCGTGCTACCTGGCGACAGGGACGCCGGCCAGCGTCCGCGTGGAGACCACTGTAGCCGTTCCACCCGTCCCGCGGCGACCTGCCGTTCTGCCCGAGCGGGGGCCGGCGCCCCTGCCACCACCCCCTACCGATCGACATCCCCGGGCAATGTCGCCCCCCGCCCCCCGACGCTGGAGGCGGGCTCGTCGACCGTGAGTCGATGATTCGTGCGCTCGATCGCGCTCCGAACGGTCACCCGGCTCTCGGCGGCTTGACGCCGACTCTGCGCCAAGCGCCCGCGGGCTCAGGGCTCCGGTCGCGGAGCACGACGGGGCCGCCGGCGACTGCCGGCGTGGGGTCTCGCCCGGCATCCAGCCGGCATCCGGCTGCCTGCTCGAGGCCGAACGCACGATTCTTCGACCGAGAGTCAACGAATGCGGTGGGCTACCATCGCGAATCCGGTAGGCCAGACCGTGTCGTTGACCGGAGCGATCTCGCCGCCCGCCACGAACCGCCGGGGGCCTCGAAATGCGAAACGGACCCGGGCCGCCCGAGAAAGGGAAGGCGGCACGGGTCCGTTTGCGGCCGGGTGACCGGGAGGAGGTCGGTCGTCCGGCGAGGGAGCCGCGGGGAGGAGCCGC
>JAZDPM010000274.1:0-11482 GCA_043797725.1 Chloroflexota bacterium | reverse complement strand
CTCGACCCCCAGTTCACCTACCAGAAGCTCGCCGTCGCCATGGACTGCGTCCAACACGGCGCACGGTTCGTCGCCACCAACCGCGATCCCGTCTTCCTGACCGAGCGCGGGAAGGTGCCCGGGGCCGGCACGATCGTCGCCGCGGTCGAGGTCGGGGCCCAGGTGACGCCGGTCTCGATCGGGAAGCCGGCTCCACACCTCCTCGAGATGGCGATCCGGACCACCGGCCTGGACCGCGCCGAGGCCGTGATGGTGGGCGACAGCATCGCCTCGGACCTGGCCGCGGCGATCGGGTCGGGCATCCCCTGCATCCTGATGCTGACCGGGATCTCCACCCGGGCCCAGGCGGAGGCGTTGCCCCCGGATCAGCGGCCGTTTGCCATGGCGGAGGACGCCTCCGGGCTGGCGGCGGCGCTGGACCTCCTGGCCGCGACGCGCGGTCGCCAGGCGCATCCGGGGGCGTTGCCCGACCGAACGTAGTTGCGAGCACGCCGCACAATGGCGGCGCGACGCCCGCCGGGCGCGACCGACGCGACCGGCTCCGCTCGAAGGACAGACCCAGCCATGGCCACCGTCCTCGTCACCGGCGCATCCGGGTTCGTCGGCAGTCACGTCCTTCCCGAGCTGCTGGGGGCCGGCCACCGCGTGGTCGCCCTCGTCCGCTCGCGGCAGGCCGGCGAGGCCGTCCTGCGCCGCCTCCCTGCGGCCCTCGCGGCCGGCGTGGAGCTGCGTCCGGGCGACGTCCTGGAGCCGGCCACCCTCCCGCCGGCCCTCGCCGGCGTCGACGCCGTCGTCCACCTCGTCGCCCTCGCGCGCGACTGGAACGGCGGCAAGGACCTCCTCCGGGTCAACCTGGGGGGCACGCAGAACCTGGTGGCGGCGATGCAGGCGGCCGGCGTGCGGCGCCTCGTCCACCTTGGCGCCCTCGGGGTCGCGGACCGCGAAGGGCTCCACTACGCGAAGAGCAAGGCGCGTGCCGAGGCGGTGGTCCGCGACAGCGGGCTCGACTGGACGATCCTGAAGCCCTCGCTCCTGTTCGGGCCGCGCGACGGCTTCTTCAACATCGTCGCCGCCCTGGTCAGGCTGCCCGCTCCCGTCGTCCCCGTGCCGGGTAACGGGAAGAGCCGGTTCCAGCCCATTCACGCGGGTGACGTCGCCCTCTGTGCCCGCCTGGCCCTCGAGCGTCCCGCGACGATCGGGCAGGCATTCGAGCTCGGCGGGCCGCGCACCTGGACGTACCGCGAGATCACCCAGGAGGTGGCCCGGGCGGTCGGCAAGCGGCGCCTCATCGTGCCGCTGCCCATTCCGCTCATCAGCCTCGCGGCGGGGGTCATGGAGGCGCTCCGCGTTCGCGTCTTCCCCGTCGCGACAGACCAGCTGCGCCAGCTCGCGCTCGACAACGTGGGCCCGCTCGACGGCGTCCACCGCGCGTTCGGCTTCGTTCCGCGCAGAATGGAGGGCGAGCTCCTCTACCTGCGCCGTGCCAAGAACCAGCAGGAGCCAACGCCCGCCGCCTGAGGCGGGCAGGGAGGTCGCGTGCTCCGCCGCACGTCCGTCGCGGTCGCCTGGCTCGCCGCCGCCCTCGTCGTCGCCCTCGGCGCGGCGGGCCTCGTAGCGGCGCTCGACCATCTGCCCGGCGGCGCGGGCCGACCCGAGCTGACCTGGACCGCCGACCGGGCCGTGGCGGACGACCTGGACGCCGCCTCGTCCGACCTCGCGGCCCTGGCCGACGCGGTGGGCGTGCTCGGCGGGCACGGCCGCACGGCCCTCGCGGCCCTGGTGGGGCGCGACTCCCCCGGGGTTGCCGCGGCGCTGGACGCCGGCGCCACTGCGCTCGACGCGATCGACGCGGCCGCGGCTGCCCTGGCCGTGCGGCTGGAGTCCATCCCGCTGATCGGCGCCGACCGGGCGATCCGGCATTCACCCGTGACCCTCGCTCGCTACGCCGACGCCGCCGCCGCCCTCGCGGCCGTGGATCCGATCCGTCCGGCCTGGGAGCTCTTCACGGCCGGGGTCGTGCCGGCCACGGAGCTCACCGGTCACCTGCTTGCCCACGACCAGGTCGCGGCGACCGCGATCCAGTCGGGCGGCGCCGGGAAGTACCCCGAGGCCATCGCCCGCATCGACAAGGCGGCGGCCGAGCTCTCGGCGGCCCGGACCATCCGCGACCGACTCGCCGCGACGGTCGACGTCGCGACGCTCGACCAGTGGATCGAGCGCAACGGCGCCTACGACGACGCGCTGCGCAGCCTCTGGGATGCCCTCCGCCTCTCGAGCGGGCGCGTGACCGCGGCGGTTCGCGACGCCGCCTCCCGCGAGCGCGCCGCGCGCGATCTGCTCCCGCCGGACGCGCGGGCCCTCGTCGTGATCCTCGGCGACGTGGCCCGGGGCGGCCTCAACCAGGCGGTGATCGTCATCGAGGAGGCCCGCGGCCGGCTGCTGGACGCCGGCGTCCGCGCCGGAGCCTCCCCGGCGCCCTGACCGCGGCTAGACTGGCCGCACTCCGCCGGCCGGCCGGCCGCTGCCCCTGCCATCGTCATCACGGGAGCCATCACGCTCATGCAGCTGCGCGTCGTCACCGACCAGCCCTGGGACGTCAAGGCCGACGTCCTGGCCATCCCCGTCACCCCCGAGCTCGCCTTCGATGGCGCGCTCGGCGAGCTCGATCGGCGCGGCGGCGGCGAGCTCCGCGCGCAGGCAGCCTTCGGCGAGCTCGCCGGCACCAGGTTCGCGACGGCGGTCTCCGCCGCGGGCGACCTGCCGGCCGGCCGCCTCCTCACCGTGGGGACCGGACCCGCCGCCGAGCTGGACCGCGAGACGGTCGTGCACCTGGCAGCGGCCATCGAGCGCCGCCTCGCCGGGCGTCCGGTTCACGCGCTCGCGATCTGGGTCGGCGACCTTGCCGGGGCGCTCGAGGGCGGCGCGGCCGCGGTCGTCGAGCTGCTGGCGCGCGGCGTCGTCGAGGGGAGCTTCGATCCGGCTGCCATCTACCGCGCCGCGCCGGAGGAGTCCCCGCCCGCGCTCGACGAGCTGATCATCGTGGCCCCGGGATCCGACGCCACGGCTCTCGCGGCTGCCGCCGATCGCGGTGTCGTCATCGGCGAGGGGACGAACCTCGCGCGGCGGCTGGCGAACCGGGCCGCCAACGACGTCAGCCCGGCGGTCCTGGCTGACGAGGCGCGTGCGATCGCCGCCGCCCACGGCCTCTGGATCGACGTCATCGACGAGGTCCGCGCGGCGGAGCTCGGGATGGGGATGTTCGTGGCGGTCGGGCGCGGCAGCGCGAACCCGCCGCGGATGATCGTGCTGCGCTCGGGCGGGGAACGCGAGAAGGATGCCCTGGGCCGGCATCTCGCGCTGGTCGGAAAGGGCGTCTGCTTCGATTCCGGCGGCATCTCCATCAAGCCGTCCAACCGGATGGAGGAGATGAAGATGGACAAGGCGGGAGCGTGCACCGTGCTCGCCGCCGTGGCGACCGTCGCCCGCCTGGCCCCCGGCACGCCGCTCCTCGCCCTCGCCCCGGCCGTCGAGAACATGCCGGGCCCGCACTCCACCCGGCCCGGCGACATCGTGACCGCCCTCAACGGCAAGACCGTGGACGTGATCAACACGGACGCGGAGGGGCGCCTGATCCTCGGCGACGCCATGACCTACGCGGAGCGCCTCGGGGCGACCCACGTGGTGGATGTCGCCACGCTCACGGGCGCGGTCGCCCGCGCGCTCGGCCATCTCGTGGCCGGCGGCTTCGGGGCGCCGCAGGCATGGTATGACGACGTCGCGGCGGCGGCCGCCCGGGCGGGCGAGCGCTTCTGGCAGATGCCCCTCGTCGAGGAGTACTGGGCGGAGATGGACAGCTGGTACGCGGACATGTCGAACACCGGTTCGTCGGCGGAGGGCGGCCTGATCCGCAGCGCGCTCTTCCTCCGCCAGTTCGTGACGGTCCCGTGGGTTCACCTCGACATCGCCGGCACCGCCTGCCTCCGGAAGGCCACGGCGTGGGCCGCCCGCGGCGCCACGGGCGCGTCGACTGCGACGCTCGTGGAGCTGGCGCTCGCCGGGGCCCGCTAGCCGCGTGGAGCCGTCCGTCCTCGCCGCCGGCCTCGGGCTGGCCGGAGCCGCGTGGGGGCTCGTGGCCGACCGCATCGGGGCCCGCTGGCCGGCCCACGAAGAGGAGGTCGACGAGGCGGGCGCGATGGTCCGGCCGGCCGGCTGGGTCCGCCCGGTCGACTGGCGGACGGCCGTGGTGGTGCTCCTCGGCGGCGCGTCGCTGGCGGCCCTCGCGCTCCGCTTCGCGGACCCCGTCCCGCTTGCGATCTTCGGGGCGTTCTTCGCGGCGCTGACCCTGCTCCTCGCGACGGATCTCGACCAGCGGCTCCTGCCCGATGTCGTCACCCTGCCCGCGATCCCCCTCGCCCTCGTGATCGACCTCGGCGGGGCGAACCCGCTCGTGCCGCCCGCGGCGCTGCCCGCGGCCATCCTGGCGGCGCTGGCGATCCCGGCCTTCCTGTTCGTCGTGGCGATCCCGTTCGGGGCCGGCGCGATCGGGATGGGCGACCTCAAGCTGCTCGTCTCGGTCGGGCTCCTGGCCGGCCTCGCTCGCGCGATCACGGGGGTGGTGGTGGGGGCCCTGGTCGCCGGCGTCGTGCTCGCGATCCTCCTTGCTGCGCGCCGGATCACGCTCCGGACCTACGTCCCCTTCGGGCCGTTCCTCATCGTCGGGGCGTACTGGGCAGTCCTGGTCGCGCTCTGACCCGGTCGTCCGGGTGGCGGTCTCGCGCCCGAGGAGTAGAATGCGCGCCAGCCGGGTCGTCCCGAGGTGTGCCCCTTCGGACGGCGACGCACCGGCGGGAAGGACACCGCCATGGCGCGGCCTCGCGCCCAACGGAGCACCGCTCGCACGATGACGACGCCAGTCTGATGCGCAGCCACGCCGCACCCCGCGCAGCGGGGTGGACGCCGCGCCGTCCGCTGTTCGCCCGTTCGGGCCGTCCCGGGCGGATCTCCCTGCGCCTCCTCATCGCGATCCTGTTGCTCCCGCTGCTCGTCGGGATCGCCGGCCCGCCCACCGCGCGCGGCGACCAGCTCTCCGACGCGGTCGCCCGTCAGAAGGCGCTGGCGGCCCGGGTCAAGGAGCAGCGTGAGCAGGTTGCGAAGCTGCGGTCGCTCCAGAGCGGGCTCGCCCAGGAGATCTCCTCGACCCGGAATGCCCTCGCCGGCATCAACGCGAACCTCGCCGAGACCAAGACGCGGATCACCCGCCTCGGGAAGCAGATCGCCGAGGTACGCGCCGTCTACGGCGACCTGGTCGCCCAGGTCGAGCTGCTGGACCGCCAGGTCCCGGCCATCGAGGAGGAGCAGGCGGAGAAGGCCCAGGAGCTGCGCCAGCGCAAGGAGCTCCTCGCGGCTCGCGTGCGCGAGGCGTACCGGACTGATCGGACGCCCATGGTCCAGACGATCCTCTCTGCCGGCACGTTCACGGACCTCCTCACGGATGTCGGGTCGTACCTCGACTTCGGCGAGCAGGACCGGGCGCTGGCGGGCCGCATCGAGGCGGATGCGCGCACGCTGGACGCGCTCCGCGCGCTCCTCGTCGACACCCGCTCCGCCCGCAAGGAGCTGCGGGACGAGACCCTCGCCCAGAAGCGGCAGCTCGACGCCGGCCTCGCCGAGCTGAAGGCGGCCAGGGCGCGCCTGGTGGCGCTCCAGGCCGAGACCACCCGGCAGCTCGCGATCCAGCGTGCCGCCTACGCCCGCATGGCGAGGAACAAGGGCGCCCTCCAGGCGGCGATCGCAGCCAACCTGGCGGCCCAGAAGAAGCTGGCGAGCCAGATCGCGACCATCGTCGCCCGCCAGAGGAGCCTCGGGAACATCCCGTCGGAGTACAACGGGACACTCTCCTGGCCGATGAGCGCCACGCTCACCCAGGAGTTCGGCTGCACTGGGTTCCCCTGGGAGCCCCGGATCGGAGGATGTGCGCACTTCCACCAGGGGATCGACCTGGCGGCCCCGATGTACACCCCGATCCGCGCCGCGGGCGCGGGGGTCGTGGTCTTCGCCGGCCCCAACCCGTACGACCCCTACCCGAAGGCCTGGATCGTGATCGTCGCTCACAGCGAGTCGCTCCAGACCTGGTACGCCCACCTCGACAACGCGGTCAAGCCGCCCGCGGTCTCGGCGGGGGACCGGGTGGTCGCGGGGCAGGTGATCGCCTATATCGGGATGACCGGCCGGACGACCGGGCCGCACCTCCACTGGGCGGTGGTGTTCAACGGGAGCTTCGCGAACCCGCGCCTCTTCGTCTGACCCCCCGGGAGGTGCCGGGCCCGCGTGATAGGATCGAGCGCCGAGCCACCCGACCATCCAGGCCCCGGGCGTGAGGAAGGCCGATGAAGCGGACCCTGGCGGTGATCCTCGCCGGCGGCGAGGGCGCCCGTCTCTCGATCCTCTCGGAACAGCGGGCCAAGCCCGCCGTGCCGTTCGGCGGCAAGTTCCGGATCATCGACTTCGCGCTGTCGAACTGCGTCAACTCCGACATCGACAACGTGGCCGTCCTGACCCAGTACAACCCGCGCTCGCTCTCGGATCACGTCGGCTCGGGCCGGCCGTGGGACCTGGACCGGAACCGGGGTGGAGTCCGGATCCTGCCGCCCTACATCGGGCGGGGCAAGACGAGGGAGTGGTACCGCGGCACCGCGGACGCGGTCCTCCAGAACATGCTGGTGGTGGACCAGGCGCCCGGCGACGTCGTCGTGATCCTTGCCGGCGACCACGTCTACAAGATGGACTACTCGCCCTTCGTGTCCTTCCATCGCCAGCGCCGGGCCGAGGTCACGATCGCCGTCCGGCGCGTCCCGCTCGCCGAGGCGACGCGGATGGGGATCCTGGCGATGGACGAGAGCGGCAGGATCACCGAATGGCAGGAGAAGCCGAAGCAGCCGAAATCGGATCTCGCCAGCATGGGCGTCTACGTCTTCAGCAAGGGGGCCCTCCACCGCTGGCTCGACGCCGACCATCCCGACTTCGGGACCGACGTCATTCCGGCGATGATCGAGGGTGGCGCCCGGGTCTACGGCTACCGCTTCGACGGCTACTGGCAGGACGTGGGGACGATCCACAGCTACTGGGAAGCCAACATGGCGCTCCTGGAGGATCGCCCGCAGCTCGACCTGTACGACAAGGAATGGCTCATCCACACTCGGTCCGAGGAGCGGGCCCCGGCCAAGATCGGGTCGACTGCGCAGGTCCACCGGAGCCTGATCAGCCACGGCTGCCAGGTCGAGGGAATGGTCGTGAACTCCGTCCTCTCGCCCGGTGTCGTCATCGGCGTCGGCGCGGTCGTCCGCGATTCGATCCTCATGTTCGACACCGTGGTCCGACCGGGCGCCCTCATCGATCGGGCGATCCTCGACAAGGAGGTCACGGTGGGGCCGGGCGCCATCGTCGGCGAGGGCGGCGACCTGACCGTGCCCAACCGCCTCAACCCCGGCCACCTCAGCACCGGCATCACGATCGTCGGGAAGCGGGCGGTCCTCCCCCGCGGCATCCGGATCGGGCGCAACGTCCGGGTCGACCCCGACGTGCGCGCCGCGGACTTCTCCGGCCGGACCGTGGAGTCCGGGGCGACGGTGGTGCACCGCGAGCCCAGCCCGCGCAGACGCACCCGCGCGGCGGCCGGCGAGAAGGGGTGAGCGGGGCCGGGGGGGCCGATACCGGCGACGATCGAGGGCTGCTGGCCGAGCTCGGCCTGGGCCCCGCGGAGCGCCTCGAACGCGGCTCCGTCGCCTCGTGGGACCGGCGCCTCGACGGGCGCCGCCGCCGCACCCCGCCCTGCTAGGATCCGACGATGCGGCTTAAGCCCCACCGGCCCTCGCACGCGATCCTCTCCGGCGAGTCGGCGGACGTCTACTTCGTCCGCGCCACCCGGATCCTGGAGCGCGAGGGACTTGACCCCCTCGTCGTCATGGAGGTCTTCAGCCGCGGCGAGGGCGTTCTGTGCGGCATCGACGAGGCCAAGAACCTCCTGGGCCACGTGCTCGAGCGCGCCGACGCCGACGAGGTCGTCGTGGAGGCGCTCAACGACGGCGACCTGTTCTCGCCGAAGGAGGTCGTCCTCCGGATCCGTGCCCGGTACCGGGCCTTCGGGCTCTACGAGACGGCGATCCTGGGGATGATGGCGCAGGCCACCGGCTGGGCCACCGCGGCCCGCCGGTGCGTGGAGGCTGCCGCCCCGCAGCCGGTCATCAGCTTTGGCGCGCGCCACGTCCACCCCGACGTCACGGACGTGCTGGACTACGCCGCGATCGTGGGGGGCTGCGTGGGGGCGTCCACGCCGGCGGGGGCGCGCCTCGCGAGCCTCAATCCGACCGGGACGATGCCCCATTCGCTCGTCCTCATCGTGGGCGACACGGTTCGGGCGGCGCAGGCCTTCGACCGCGACCTGGAGCCGGACGTGCCCCGGATCGTCCTGGTCGACACGTTCAAGGACGAGGCGGAGGAGGCGCTCCGGGTCGCCGATGCGCTGGGCGAGAGGCTCTACGGGATCCGCCTCGACACGCCGTCCGAGCGTGGCCGCGTCACCGCCGACCTGGTCAGGGAGATCCGGGCGCGGCTGGACCAGTCGGGCCACGGCCACGTGCGGATTGTCGTCTCGGGTGGCCTCGATCCCGACCGGATTCGCTCCTTCAAGGAACAGGGCGCGCCGGCCGACAGCTTCGCGGTGGGGAGCTACATCTCGGGGGCGAGCCCCGTCGACTTCACGGGCGACATCAAGGAGATCGACGGGCGGCCCATCGCGAAGCGTGGCCGGATCCCCGGGGTCACGGCCAGCCCCAGGCTCACGCGGGTTGACCTCGCGGCCTGGCGGAGCGCCGGCTGAGCGCCGTCGCCCGCGCCGACGTCCTGACCCGGGCCGAGGCTTCCGCCCGGGCGTCCCGCGTCGGCCGCGTGGCATACGCCCTCGACCTCGACCTTCGGGCCGGCCGCGGGACCTACGGCGGCGTCGCCCGCCTCCGGTTCCCGGTGGCCGGCGAGGGAGACCTCTTCCTGGACTTCCGCGGTGGCGAGGTGACCCGCCTCACCGTCAACGGCCGGGCCGTGACGCCGGAGCGGCCCGGGCACCGGATCCTCCTCCCCGGGAGCCTGCTGGGGGCCACGACCGAGGTCGAGGTTGCCTACGAGAACGAGTACGACCGGGGCGGCGACGGGTTCCATCATTTCGTCGACCCGGAGGACGGGGCCGAGTACGCCTACTCCAACTTCGAGCCGTTCGAGGCGCACCGGCTCTTCCCCTGCTTCGACCAGCCGGACCTGAAGGGGACCTTCGCGGTCACGGTCCGTGCTCCCGGCGACTGGACGATCATCGCCAACGCGCCGGCCGCGGCCGTCGTGCCCGTCGGCGACGGGCGGCGGGAGCACCGCTTCTCGCCCACGCCGCCGATCTCGTCGTACCTCGTGGCGGTGATCGCGGGCCCCTTCGCCGGCGTGCGATCGCTCCACCGCGGCACGCCGCTGGGGATCTGGACGCGCCGCTCGCTGGCCCCCTTCCTGGACCCGGACGAGATCTTCGAGGTGACGAAGCTGGGGCTCGACTTCTACGCGGCCCTCTTCGACCACCCGTTCCCGTTCGCGAAGTACGACCAGGTCTTCGTCCCCGAGTTCAACTCCGGGGCGATGGAGAACGTGGGCGCCGTCACCTTCAGCGAGAACTACGTCTTTCGCGATCCGCCGACCGACACGCAGCGGCTCATGCGGGCCGAGACGGCGCTCCACGAGCTGGCCCACATGTGGTTCGGCGACCTCGCCACGATGCGCTGGTGGGACGACCTCTGGCTCAACGAGAGCTTCGCGACCTACGTCTCCAACCTCGCCCTCGCCGAGGCGACCCGCTTCGACGGCGCCTGGCGCGCCTTCCACGCCGACATGAAGCGCTGGGGCTACCAGGCGGACGCGCGCTCGACCACCCACCCGATCTCGGGTGTCGTCCTCGACACGGATGCCACCTTCTACAACTTCGACGGGATCACGTACGGGAAAGGCGCTTCGGTCATCAAGCAGCTGGTGGCCGAGATCGGCCGGGACGCCTTCCGGGCCGGCCTCCGAATCTACTTCCGGCGCCACGCGTGGGGCAACGCGACCCTCGCCGACTTCCTGGCGGCCCTCGAGGAGGGTGCGGGGCGTCCACTCCAGGACTGGAGCCGGCGTTGGCTGGAGACGGCGTCCCTCAACACGATCGCGGCCGCCTGGACCGTCCGCGACGGACGGGTCGAGCGGCTCCAGCTGACCCAGGAGGCGCCCGAGGACCACCCGACGCTCCGCCCCCACGCGCTCGAGCTGGCGCTCGTGCGTGCCCCCGGCGACGGGCCGGCGGTGGTCGACGTCGTGCCGGCCCGCCTCGAAGGAGCCGAGGCCTGGGTCGAGGCGGCCGTCGGGCGGCCGGCGCCGGACCTCGTCTTCCCGAACCACGGCGACCACGGGTATGTCCGCGTGCTGCTCGACCCGGTCTCCCTGGCCGCCACGCCGCACGTCCTGGCGCGCGTCGCCGACCCGCTCCTGCGCCAGCTCCTGTGGGGGACGCTGTGGGAGATGGTGCGCAGCGCGCGCCACTCGTCGCTGGCCTTCCTGGAGCTCGTCCGCACCCGCCTGCCCGAGGAGCGGGACGACCAGATCCTGCTGGCCGCCCTCGACGCGTCGCGCGCGGCACTGGCCCGCTACGTGCCCGAGGAACGGCGGATGGACGAGGCCCGTCGCTTCGTGGCGGCGGCCCTCGAAACGCTGGAGGGGCTGCCCGAGGGCGACCTGCGCACGCTCTGGCTGCGGGCCGCCATCGGCGCCGCCGCGGAGCCCGCCGACGTGGCGGCCCTGGCCCGCGTCGTCGACCAGGAGCCCGGCCGGCCCCGGGTGCGGGTGGACCGCGAGATGCGCTGGGGCGTCGCCGCCCTGGCGGTGGCCCATGACCTGCCCGGGGCGCCGGGGCGCGTCGCCGCCGAGTGTCTCGCGGACCCGACCGATCGCGGCGAGAGGGCGGCCCTGCGCGCCGAGACGGGCGCCCCCGACGCGGCCGTCAAGGCGGCCGCCTGGGGACGAGTCCACGGGGAGGGATACGGGTCCTTCCAGCTCACCCAGGCGGCGATGCTCGGCTTCAACCACGCCCACCAGGCGGCGCTCCTGGCGCCCTACGTCGATCGCTTCTTCGTGGCGTTGCCGGCGGTCGCCGCCGAGCGTGACCACGCGTTCCTGCAGGCGTACGTCACGGCGCTCTTCCCGGCGTACCGTCCGGAGCCGGCGCTCGTGGAGCGCGCCCGCGCCATGGCCGACGAGCAGGGCGCGGAGCTGCCCAGCCTGCGGCGGCTGCTGCTCGAGGCGGCCGACGACATGGAGCGCTCGATCGTCTGCCGCTCGTTCGCGTCACTGCGGGCACGAGCGCCCGCCGGGGAGTAGCGGGCCCGGCCCGCGTGCGGCCCGGCCCGCGGGCGCGCCGGCGGGG